>JACTVF010000167.1 GCA_019695435.1 Methanoregulaceae archaeon
CGGCGAGAAGATTGCTGAATCCACCCGGATGACTTCGCTCTCGGGCGGCCAGACCCGGTCACTCCTGATCGCCGATGCGATCCTAATCGGCCAGACGCCGATCCTGCTCCTCGATGAGGTGGAGAACGCCGGCATCAACAAAGAACGGGTCATTACCTGCCTCAAGGAGTACAAGAAAGCCGTGATCTTCGTCACGCACGACCCGTATCTCGCGCTCATCACCGACCGGCGGATTGTGATGAAGAACGGGGCGGTGGCCGATGTGCTCGAACCGGGGAACCGCGAGCGGGATATTATCGGTACCGTGTCCGGTATGGATGCGTTCCTCTGGGACCTTCGGGAGAAGATCCGGGGCGGGGAGCTGATTGGCGATCCCGATACGGCTTCTGCAATGCAGAAGAAGACAGGGGTGCCGGCATGAAACTCGTCATTGTCGCCGGCCCGCCCAGTGCCGGCAAGACTGCGGTCATCCGCCAGATCATTAAAAAATTTTCAAAGACCGACAAGCCCGCGTACCTCAAGATCGATGTCGTGAAGGCGTTCGAGGACGAGGAACTCCACGAGGAGTTCGGTATCCCGACAAGGAAGGTATACTCGGGTGACTTGTGCCCCGACCACATGGGCATCATGGTACTAAAAGACGCGATCACATGGGCGGAGAAACTTAAGGCAGGTATACTCATCATCGAGAGCGCCGGGCTCTGCCTCAGGTGCACACCATACACCACGCAGGCGTTTGGCATTGCCGTGCTTCCCGCTGTCTCGGGGAGCAACTCGCCGCTCAAGATGGCGCCGTTGATCGCCCTTGCGGATGCCGCGGTCGTCACCAAGACCGACCTTGTCTCGCAGGCAGAAAAAGAGGTATTCCGGGAGTGCATCCGGAGCGTGGTCCCGAAGATCGACATTATCGAGACAAACGCCGTGCAGGGTACAGGGCTCCGGTACCTGCTCCAGGCGATCAGCAAATATCCTGGGATCAGCGATGCGGAGACCATCACGCTGCGGGGCACGCCGCCGCTCGGGGTCTGCACCATCTGTATCGGCAAGAAAGACATTGGGTGGCAGCACCACTTCGGCGTGATCCGGCCGCTGGAGGAGGCTGACAATATTTACCGGGGGGACTAACCCCATGGCATGGGTCCCCCCCGGCAAGGACTGTGGCTCGTGCGGTATTGCCACCTGCAAGGAGTTTGCGAAGGCGGTAAAAAAGGGGAAGAAGGCCGAGACTGACTGCCCGTTTTACACGGCAGAGCAGTACGCGTGCCAGGATAAGGCCCGGTACTCCGGGACCGATGTGACCGGCGCGAAGTACGATTTTGTCATCCGGGCGTTCCCCGGCGAGCCGTCGGCACGCAAGTTTATCGTGCCGTTCCGGGCCGATCTCGTGGAAAAGTGGGACATCCGTCCCGGTGCGCTCGTGACCGGCCGTCCCGCCGGCCCCGGGTGCCCGCTCTACCATGCACTCCGTGTTCTGTCCGCCAACCCGGTCACGGGGGTGCTCGAATGCCACACGGTCGGCCCCCTTGCGGCACGCAAAGAGAAGGCGTTTGACGTTCAGGCCTACCACGTCCACGCGTTTGAGGGGATCGCAGAGACGGTCCTCCGTCCTCCGACCCTTGGCCTCCGGCAGCGGTTCCTGCCCGGCTATTGTATGATCGACCTCGCCCACACCGCGCTCGTGAACATGGTCTTAAAGAAAAAAGACGGCGTCCACGTGAGGGTTGAGGACATCCGCAGCCTCTAGAGCCCTCCATGATACCCAAGTACGGCTCCGGTGCGTCGGCGGCGGGGAGATTATCCCGGATATGACTGCCCTGTCGTGCCCCGACGGCCATGATTCCCTGCTGCGTACCGAGTACTGCCGGCGCAGGCTGCACCTCGCACCGTACACCGGGATCTTTCGGTACCTCTGCTGGCTGCCGGTGACCCGGCCGCTGCTGCCATCAGGGGGCCCGGTGACGTTTGCGGCAGACTGCCTTGCCCGCGAGCTGGGTCTTTCCCGGCTTTTCATCTCGTTTTCAGGATACTCCCCCGAGCACCATGCCACCCTTGCCACCGGCTCGTTCAAGGAACTCGAAGCCTTGCCCACCATGCAGCAGCTATGGGAACTCGGTGGCAAAATCCCGGTGATCGCCTCCGCAGGAAACACCGGTCGGGCCTTTGCCGGGATCTCAGCGCAGTACAAAAAACCGGTGATCGTAGTCGTCCCGGAAGATGCAATCCCGCGGCTCTGGACGACGACGCCTGCGCATGATGTCTTCCTCTTTGCAGTCAAAGGGGATTACACGGATGCAATTACGGTCAGCAACGCGCTGACTGCCGTCCCCATGTGCGTGCCGGAAGGCGGGGCAAAGAACGTCGCCCGCAGGGATGGCATGGGGACGGTGATGCTCGATGCGGCAGTCACCCTCGGTCGCCTTCCCGATCACTATTTTCAGGCAGTCGGGAGCGGGACGGGGGCCATCGCCGCGTGGGAGGGGGCGCTCCGTCTTATCGGCGACGGGAGGTTCGGCACTATGCTGCCCCGGCTCCACCTCGCCCAGAATAAGCCTTTTACCCCGCTCGTCTCCGCGTGGCAGCAGCGCCGCCGCACGATCGACCCGGAGCTTGATATGCCGGATGCGTCCAATGCCGTACAGGCAGTCATGTCCCCGGTCCTCACCAACCGCACCCCCCCCTACGGCATCGCAGGAGGGCTCTATGATGCCCTTCATGCGACCGACGGGTGCATGTACGCGGTATCGAACGATGAAGGGAGAACGGCATCGCAGCTCCTCCGCGAGACCGAGGGAATCGATCCTGACCCGGCAGCGGCGGTCGCCACCGCAGCGCTCGTGCAGGCGGCGGAAACCGGGACCGTAGGGCGGGATGACCTGATCCTCCTCAACATCACGGGCGGGGGATACGATCGGATTCGGGAAGATTACACCCTGTATCCTCTTGAAGCGTCCGCCTCGGTAACCCCGGACGAACCCTGCGACAGGCTTGTAGCAGAACTCAAAACGTGGGTGGCACGCTATGGATGAAGACCGGATTATTCTCGAACTCAAAAAGCAGGGGATCGATCTCGTCAGTTCGGTTCCCTGCGACCGTGCAAAAGGGCTCTTTTTCAAACTGCCCGAAGCATTTCGGCACATCGGCCTGACCCGGGAAGAGGATGGGGTAGGCATATCGGCGGGAGCATACCTTGCCGGCGCCCGCCCGGCCATCGCCCTCCAGAGTTCGGGCCTCGGGAACATGTTGAACGCGATCCTCTCTCTTACCGTGACCTTCGGCCTCCCGCTCCCGATCCTTGCAAGCTGGCGGGGACGCGAAGGAGAGAAGATCCCGGCCCAGATCCCGTTCAACCGCCCGCTCCCCGGCATCCTGTCCGCGGCCGGCATTGCCTGCACGGAAGTCTCCGGGCCGGACGCGCCGCACGAGATCGGCGATGCGATCGCAGCAGCATACCAAAAGAGGATCCCGCATGTCATCCTCATTCGGCCGGAGTGCCTTACCGAGACCGGGTGCAGCGTACCGTCCCCGGTATCCTCCCCGCGCCCGTTCTCCGTCTGCTATGAGCGGAACTGGCGGACACCCGTGATGACCCGGAACGACGCGATCCGGGCCATTGCAGGGAATGTGCGTGATGAGGTGCTGGTTGCAAATATCGGCGTCCCCTCAAAGGAACTCTACGCCGCCCGCGACCGGCCGGAAAACTTCTACATGCTGGGCAGTTACACGCAGGTGTCGGCGATCGGGCTTGGCATTGCCACGGCACGGCCGGACAAGCAGGTGATCGTGATCGACGGCGACGGGAGCCTGCTCGGTTCCGCGATCCTGCCGGTGATCGCAGCTGCGGGGCCAAAGAACCTCACGATCGCCTGCCTCGACAACGGCGTCTTTGGCAGCACCGGCAACCAGCCCCGGCCCGGGCAGGACACTGCCGACCTTGCGCTTATGGCCCTCGGTGCCGGGTTTGCCCGTACGTGGACGGTGCACGAATCCTGGGAACTCGAAGCGGCGCTTGCAGCAAAGACCGGTGATGGACCGTCGTTTGTCCATGTCCGCATCCGGCCCGGCAACAGTGACGTGCCCAACATCCCCTTGTCCCCGGAGCAGATCCGCGACCGGTTCATGGCCGCGCTTGTGTGACCGGGATCCCGGAAACTTCTTGAAAAAGAGCAGGAAAAAAGAAGATCCTGTTTTGATCTTTTTATGGGATCGTGTTACATCAGGGGATCGGGAAGTTCCGGGCCATAGACCGGAAGTTTTGACCCTGACACGAGCACCGGCCGGTCTGACCGGGCGATCTTGTCGAGGATCAGCTGCTTTCCCCTTTTCGTCAGCGCAAAGACCGGGACAGCTGTGCCGGCCTGCAGGAGTGCCTTTGCTCCCGCAATCTGCCAGATCCATTTCGAGGCGCAGGCTGTGATTATATCCGCAACCTCGACAAGCCGTTTGGCATCCGCCTCGGTAATGCCGCTCATATGTACCCCGAAGATGAATGTATCCGGGTGCTTTGCATGGATCGCGGCCGCCACATCGGCAGAAGCGACGGTGACCGCAACATGGGAAAACCCCCTTTTATAAGCACGGGACACCCCAAGCACCGGGTCGATCGTTGCATGTGCCCGGTCAAGGACGATTCCCCCATCCTGCTCGATGCGGTCCATCTCTTCTTTTAGCGGAGAGGTACTCACGAGTCCTGACATCCTGCCGCCGATGCCCTGCACCATCTCCGGTGTTGTCACGATCACGGTTCCCGCCCCGTCGCAGGCAAGGACCGCCGCATCGAGACTCCCGGAGAGAATGCCGCAGCTGATCAGTTCGGACGCCCCGAACCCGACGAACTCCACGCTCCCGTTGATCTTCCGGTGCGGCTGGCACATACCCCACGAATTCATCCGATGCTCGATGTTTGCCTTTACCGCATCCGGGGTAATTTCGTCAACGGGCAAAGCAAATTTTTTCGCAAGCGGGCAGTGGCGGAGCTTTGAGACCGAGACTTCGGCCACTTTTCCGTCTTTTATAATGATCTTTGATCGTCCCACCGCTTCGATCACGTGAATATCGTCTTCGTTTTCAGACATATGCAGCAGTCCCTCGATTTTCATTCTTGTCCCGTTACCGTAGTATCCCGGCGGTATGCCTGTGGGGCAGATACCACCGTTTTGCGGGGCGTAACGATTGTTAACTACCGTGATCTTTTGCGGTTCATGGAATAATAATCTCATGGTGGGTGAACTCCTGCGAAGAACCCTTTAAAAAACGTCATGGATAATCATGAGCACCGCGATCACAAGCAGCATGACCCCGAAGAACGACCGGATTCGATCCGCCCGGATTTTCGGGGCGACTGAAGCGCCCGCATAGGCACCGATCGCTGCCCCGGCCCCGTACACTGCGAGGAACGGGAGCGACACGTTCCCGAGGGCTGCCTGCGTCCCTGCACCGGCAAGCGAGGTGAGAACGATCGCAAAGAGCGAGGTCGCGATCGCGTAATGCACCGGGATGCCGGCCACGACAAGCGCCGGCACAAAGAGTACGCCCCCGCTGATCCCGGTGGTGCCGGAGACAAGGCCTCCTGCCACCCCCAGAGGATCAGGTGCGCGTACGGGATGCTGACAGGTCGGGACTTG
>JACTVF010000168.1 GCA_019695435.1 Methanoregulaceae archaeon
AGGATCGACACCAATTGCCGGTGATATTGACGTACAGAAAAGTCCCGGCGCTGCTGTAAAAACGCTAGGAGTCTATATTTATCCAAGTAATGGTGCTGTTGTTTCTCCCTATAACATCGTTGCTGCGGGTTCCATATTCGGACAGCAAGCGGTACCAGATGTCATTGCTGTCGCTGCAGTAAATCAAGGCACTCCTTCCACGATTGAGCCATACTCGTCACGTGGCCCGGTTGCGATCTCATACCCATCAGCGGCAAGCCGGTCAAAGCCGGATATTTCCGGTGTGGATTGCGTGAGCGTTACAGGTGCCGGAGGATTTGAAAATCCATTTTGTGGTACAAGTGCAGCGGCACCCCACATTGCGGCGGTGGTTGCACAAATCTGGGGGGCACATCCAACGCTGACATCAGCTCAAGTGCGAAGTGCACTCTATACGTCGGCAGTAGATCTGGGAACTGCGGGGAAGGATACAACATTCGGGTACGGACGGGCGGATGCACTGGCGATGGCGAATTTAACAGCCGGTGAATCCGGGTTACCGACCGTCACCAGCGTCTCACCGACATCCGGCCCGACCGCTGGTGGCACCTCAGTAACCATCACCGGAACAGGCTTTACCGGAGCGACCGCAGTAGACTTTGGCACCACAGCGGCAACCATCACGGCTAACACCGGTACTTCAATCACCGCCACCAGCCCGGCTGGTTCAGCCGGAACCGTCGACGTCACGGTTACCACCCCGGGTGGCACATCCGCAACTTCAACGGCCGACCAATACACCTACATAGCAGCCCCGACCGGATCCACCACAACGGTCGGCATATACCGGAGCACCACCGGGGCATTCTATCTAAAGAACAGCAACGCGGCAGGAAATGCTGACATGTCCTTCATCTATGGCAATCCCTCAACTGACAAACCGCTTGTCGGAGACTGGATTGGGCAGGGTAAGGACACCGTCGGCATATACCGGAGCACCACCGGGGCATTCTATTTGAAGAACAGCAACGCGGCAGGAAATGCTGACATGTCCTTCGTCTATGGCAATCCCTCAACTGACATCCCGCTTGTCGGAGACTGGACGGGTCAAACTAACAGTACCACCGGGGCACCCATAGATACCGTAGGAATATATCGGCGCACTACCGGGGCATTCTACTTAAAAAACAGCAACGCGGCAGGAAATGCTGACATGTCCTTCATCTATGGCAATGCCGCAACGGATACTCCGCTTGTCGGAGACTGGATCTGAAGAAAAAAGAGAATTGGTGAGGAATTCACCCTATCATTTTTTGTTATCGTTCTTTTAAGTGGTTCTTATTCTCATCATGACCGGGCATCTTGCCGAGAAGATGAGGGACACCATACACGGTATGTGGTCCTACCAGACCGGGTACTGTAAATAGCGGTGAGAAACTTTCACCGTGGCTCCCGGTTGGCAAATATAAGGGCTGATCGTGGGATTTACGTCCGGATCGAAAAGAACCCCTGTTTTTCACTCTGACTTCCGGTCCGGGCCTGAAGGTATGAAGCGATATCGGGCATGTCGGATATTTGTCGGGACCGGCCGCCCTGCTATCCCGTGCAGGATCCTATCTCCATGGTATCTCCCTGATGCAGCTACCTGCAGATCCCAGCGGCAACCCGGGGAAGCCTGAAGGAGTCTGGGAAAGTTAGAGCACACGCGCGATTGCCCGCCATTTATGTCCGGCGATCCGATCGATCCGATCCGGTTTCCCGATTTATTTTGCGTCAATTTTTGAATCCCGGTATATTTCCTGTCTTTTCTGTTTCCCCGTCCAGAATCCCGTATATTTCGTTTTATACAAGTAAAAAGAAAGGAAAAAATGCAACATTTTCTAAGCGAACAACCGGAAAATCCGGACCGGATCCCGGAGCCGGATCCGGCCGGAACACAAAAAATATTTTCCAACACAACAATTAAGGAAAATAAAACTTTGATCGGGATCCGAAACCAGACACGGTGCGGATAGGCCGGATTAACTTGAACGATATCGGTTTGTGCGCGCTTTCAGACGTAATAGAAAAACACAGAGTATAAGCCTTTAAACACTGTATTTCTCAAAAAAAGTTCATCAACGTTATTAGACTTTCCGGAAAAAGCTCGCCAACGTTCCCGGTCTTTTTGGAAAAAATGAGGGGGCAAAACACACTCCCCCACGCCTGATCGTGCAGGAGACTTTATCAAACTTTCCGGAAAAAAGCCGGCAAGGTTACCGGACTTTCTTAAAATAGCTCAGCAAAGTTAGCGAACTTTTCAAAAATTGCCCGGCAAAGTCATCGGACTTTCTCAAAAAAGTTCACCAAGGTTACCAGTCTTTTCAAAAAAAGTCCGGCAACGTTATCGATCTTTCCGGAAAATATCCGGCCCGGCCCTTACAGCGCGAGCCGTACTGCCTTTGCAGCCTCTGCCATGTTCCTGAGTTTCCAGAATGCAGCCTCGCGGGATCGCATCCTCATGCCGCAGTCGGGATCGACCAGCATTGAACGGGCACCGAAGACCTCGACCCCTTTCTCGATCCGCTTTTTGAGTTCAGGGATCGTCTCCACGGTTTCCGAACTGGAATCGACACAGCCGTACCCGATCATCCGCCCGGCGAGATCCCGTGATCCGAAGACTTCGAGGTTTGCCGGGTTTTTCGAGAACTCGAAGTCCAGCACGTTTACGTTGATTTTGAGGATATCGTCAAGCACACTTCCGAGGTTGCCGCAGACGTGCATGCAGCTGGGGATGGTGATCGCGCCGGCGATCAGTTCGACAGCCTGTTTTCCCACGGCAAGGTCTGCGACGCCGGTCGAGAAGATGGGCTCGTCGATCTGGATGAGGGTGACCCCGGCGGCCTCAAGATGGCGTGCCTCTACGGCGAGTGCTGCCGCGATGTCGAGCGCCAGTTCCTCACGATTCCGGTACATCGGCGTGCTGAGATGGAGGCCGTGGGCGAGCGTGGACGGTCCGGTAATGATGCCCTTGACGTACGGGGATTTTGACCGGGCATACTTTGTGTCCGCTACCGTTATGGGCCCTGACGCCGGCTGGATCTTACCGACAACATCCTGGCCCTTGATCCCGGGCAGTTTGCCGGCAAATGCTTGGATCATATCGCCCCTGACCTGGCCGTCAGAGATGATATCGATGCCGGCCGCGAGCTGGTCGGCAACCGCAGTCTCGACCGCGGATTTCAAAGGATCAAAAAGGGATTTGAGGCCGGAGCCTTTGACTACGGGATAACTTCCCACAACTGTTGTCGGTAATACCTTGTTGATGAAATACGCCTTCATGGGACGAGCCGGTGCATGTCACGCGGGAAGAGGACTGCTTCACGGACGTTTGAAAGCCCGAGCATGGTCATGATCAGCCGTTCGGCACCAAGGCCCCATCCTGCGTGGGGGGGCATCCCGTACCGGAACGGGCGCAGGTAGAACTCGAAGCTCTCGGGGTTGAGACCCTTCTTCTTGATCTGCTGGACGAGCAGGTCGTACTGGTGGATACGCGCCGCGCCGCTCGAAAGTTCCATCCTCGGGTGCATGAGGTCGAACGCCTTGCAGATCGAGGGGTCGTCCTCGTAGGGCATCGCGTAGTAGGGCCGGATCTCGGTGGGCCAGTCAGTGATGAAGTAGTGGCTGCCCATCTCGTCCCCGATCGCGTGTTCTGCCGCGGCGCTGATATCGTCGCCGTACTTGATCGGTTCGCTGCACGTTCTCTGGGCGATCTCGATGGCCTCACGGTAGGGTAACCGGGCAAACGGGGCCTTTGGCACGGCAAAGTCGGCGAGTTCGAGGTTTGCCAGCTGGTCGCTGCAGGATCTGTTCACGTACTCGTAGGTCTTGACGATCAGGTTTTCGAGGATCTTCATGACCTCGATGTGATCCGCGAACGAGACCTCGATATCGATGCTTGTTGCCTCGTTGAGGTGCTTGGTGGTGTTGTGCTCCTCGGCCCGGAAGATCGGCCCGATCTCGTAGACCTTTTCAAAGCCGCCCGCCATCATCATCTGCTTGTAGAGCTGAGGGCTCTGGTTTAAGAATGCCTCCTTGTCGAAATACGCAATCGGGAAGAGTTCTGTCCCGCCTTCGGTCGCGGCGGCGACAATCTTCGGTGTAGTGATATTGATGAACTCTTCCTTGTGGAAGAAGTTGTTGACCGCATGCATCGCGGCGCTCCGGATCTGGAAGACCGCGGCGACCCGGGGCCGGCGCACGTCAAGGAATCGTGCATCGAGCCGGGTATCGAGTTCAGCTCCGACTTTTTCCGAAACGTCAAGGGGAAGGGGGGTCTCGGCAAGGCTGATGATCTCAAAGGTGTCGGGCACCAGTTCCCTGCCGCCCGGTGCTTTATCCACTGCCTTTACCGTGCCGGTAACCCGGACCACGGATTCACGTGAGACTTTCTTTGCAGCGACCAGCACCGCTTCTGGTACTTTCTTTTTCGGGATGGTCACCTGGAGGATACCGGTCCGGTCGCGGATCAAAAAGAATGAGAGCCCCCCGAGGTCTCTTTCCTCATGGACCCATCCGCAGACTTCCGCATGGCCGGTTTCCGGCGTGACTGATTGTATGGATATACGCATCAAAATCGTAGTACAATAGGAAGGGGGGGATAATGGATTTTATGGGCAGGACCCGGGTACTGCCCTCAAGCGTCCGCAATGCAACGGCGAAGATCCGGGTTGATGCTTGGATCCGGATATTTTCCGGGATCCGGGGGCGGACGATCCGGGATGTGGATTCACACGCAAGGTAAATTATGAAACGATCCCGGTTCCGTTTTTGACCCTACATGTTTATGGCCAAGTCTGGAGTACGTGATAGTATGACGGACCATCCCCCACATTCGGCCGCCAACGATGACGGCCGCATGAAGAAATCGACAAAGATCCTGATCGGTGTCATTGCCGGTATCATCATTGTGATCATCGCTGCCGCGCTCCTCACCTTCAGCGTTACGGTCACGACCGGTGTTTCCGGAGGAAGCCTCCCGTACGTGACCCACTATTCCGTCGCGCTGCCGGACGGGGAAGCGGTGATGATCGGCAGTAGCCGGATCGCAGTGATGGCGTTCAACGATTCGGTTACAACTGATGTGGATGGCAACCGCGAGCAGCTGGTCGTGGGCCAGACCCGGGTGATCAGCCCCCGGCACGCGACGATCACCATCCTTGGGATCCCGCTCTACAATGCCGATTTCCAGTTCACCCTGCAGTACCTGGGTTCGACCGGGACGAAAGACAATTTCGACCTGACCGTGAAGACTTCGCAGCAGATACCGACGTTTTTGCTTGACCGGCTGATGCCGGCCTCGGTGAATGCGAAGCTGGCATAAGGAGTGATAAGGGACGACGGGATGTATCCCATTCCCTCTACGCTCCTTTCAGGCAACCGGAAAATACCCCCGTAAAACCGTCCGACTGTGATCGCTGAAAATCCAACTGATTATATGCCCCTTTTTACCAAAACAAGCGTAAAATGAACCCTATATAATACTTATTACCGTGCAATAGCGGCCCTGTAGGGGCCATTATTTCCACCATCAACAGAAACCCCATCCGGGCCATGGATCGGGCCTTAAAATCGCAATATGTGATCGTTTAAAATCGTC
>JACTVF010000001.1 GCA_019695435.1 Methanoregulaceae archaeon
CCTGATCGTTACAAGAGAGGGGATACGGCCGCCGTTCCGGTACTGGGACGTGAAGGTGAACCGGGAGATTAGGGGAACCGAAAACGATGACGTGATCGCAGCACACCTCCGCGAGCTGCTCCTTGAGGCGGCCCGCATTCACCTCAGAAGCGATGTGGCAGTCGGCACCTGCCTCTCGGGGGGAATCGATTCCTCGACGCTCGTTGTCCTGATAAATACGCTCATCAGAAGCGAGGCGCCGGAGAGTGTCGGCGCCCGGCAGAAGACCTTCTCGGTTGTCTTCTCCGACAAAAAATTCGACGAGAGCCGGTACATCGACGAGGTCGTGGCCGCAACAGGTGTCGATGCGGACCGGACGGAACCCGCGCCGGATCAACTCTGGGAGGATATCGACCGGCTCGTGTACCTGCAGGACGAGCCCTTTGGGTCGCTCTCGATCTATGCCCAGTACTGCGTCATGCGGCTTGCCGCAAAGAAGGTCAAGGTGGTACTCGATGGACAAGGGGCCGACGAGCTCCTCGCAGGGTACCTGGGCTACCAGGGCAGTTATATCAGAGACCTCCTCCGTACGTATCAGTGGGGGACGGCGCTCAGCGAGATCGTCGGCAGCCTCAAAGAGCACCGGGATTTCTTCCATTCCGCATGGCAGCAACTGCATGCCCGCAAGACCAGAAGGGGCCTTCTGAAATGCATCCCGGAAACGATCGACCGGTATCAGGGCACCCTTGACGAAGTCCTGCACCGGGAACTCCTCTCCACCAATCTCCCGGCGCTCCTCCACTATGAGGACCGGAACTCGATGGGATTTTCGCTGGAATCCCGGGTGCCGTATCTCGATGTGCGGCTCGCGGAGTATATTGCATCGCTCCCCCTTTCGCAGAAGATCCGGGCCGGCGTCACAAAAGTTTCACTGCGCAGGGCCATCCGGGGCAAGATTCCCGAATCCGTGAGGTGCCGCCGGGACAAGATGGGCTTTGTCACGCCCGAAGAGTGCTGGATGAAAACCGGGCTCCGGCCGTTCATGCTGGAGATTTTCTCATCGAAGAGTTTCAAGTCCCGGCCCTATTGGGATGCCGATGCGGTCGCACAGGATTATCTCGCATTCCTGGATGGCAGATCAACGTATTCTCCCGAGATCTGGCGGATTGCCTGCGCCGAGCTGTGGCTGAGGAAATTTATCGATTCTCCGTGTGGGTCGGCGCCGGTAGCGTAACCGGCATCATGCAGGATCGACTTTTATAAGGAATAACTCCGGACACAATGTACTGTATGAATACCGTTCCGGGATCTCTTGACAGGTCCCGGGACAGATACCAAGGCGAATTCATGAAGACGATTATCCTTGCCGGTGGCGTAGGAACCAGGCTCTGGCCTCTCTCGCGTGAATATTTCCCCAAGCAGTTCATCCCGATGGATGGAAATTCCCTGTTCCAGAAGACCTGCGAACGGGCGGCCAAACTCTCGCGGGAGGATGAGATCTGGGTGGTGACAAACGAGATCCACCAGTACCTTGTCAAAAACCAGATGGACGATCTGGGCTATTCAATCCCGGACGACCACGTCCTCTCTGAGCCGGAAGGAAAGAATACGTTGCCTGCGATCGCATGGGCGATGCAGCAGATCAAAAAAGAGGACAAGAACGCCACCGCGGTGGTGTTCCCAAGCGATCATCTGCTCGGGGATGTCGCGATCGATCAGATCAAGGCAGCAGAGCCTCTGGCGAAGAAATATCTTGTCACGTTCGGGGTAAAACCGACATCGCCCCATACCGGGTATGGGTATATAAAACCGGGAACGGCGCTTGCCATTGGATTCATTGTGCATCAGTTCAAAGAAAAACCTGATGAGAAGACCGCAACGGACTACGTGAAGAAAGGGTACCTCTGGAACAGCGGGATCTTCCTTCTTTCCATCCCGGTATTCTTTGAGGAACTCAAAAAATACCAGCCCCGCCTTTCTGCCGCGTTTGGCGGTGCCGGTGTCCCGGAGTACTCGAAACTGGTATCCATCTCGATCGATTACGGCCTGCTGGAACCTTCAAAGAAGGTGGCCGTGGTGCCGCTCGATACAGATTGGAACGACCTCGGGACGTTTAAGGCGCTCTACGAGGTCCACCCGCACGATGCCGACGGAAACGTAGGGACGGCCGAGTACCTGTCGGCACGGGACAACTACGTGCATGCGCCGGGCAAACACGTGGGGATGATCGGCGTGAATAATCTCGTGGTGGTGGACACGACCGATGCGCTCCTCATCTGCGACAACCGTCACACGGAGCAGGTAAAAGACCTCGTCCACCGGTACAAAGAGCGCGACGACCCGGTAACGCAGTTCCACCGACAGGTGCACCGTCCTTGGGGATCGTATACCGTGCTTGAGGATGCGAAGGGCTACAAGATCAAGCGCATCACGGTAAAGCCCAACCGGAAACTCTCCCTCCAGCTCCATCACCACCGGAGCGAACACTGGGTCGTCGTGAGCGGGACGGCGGAAGTCGAACTCAACGGTGAGACAACACTGCTCCGGCAGGGGGAGAGTACCTTTGTAAGGAGCGGGATCCGGCACCGGCTCAGGAACCCGGGAGTGATCCCTTTAGAGATCATCGAGGTGCAGCTCGGGGAATATCTCGAAGAGGATGATATCGTCCGGTTCAAGGACGATTACGGGAGAACGTAGGGATTACTTCCGCCGCACAAAAGATCGGAACGGAACCCAATCCCCATGCCCGTCCCCTGCCACCAGACACTTTTTTCCGCTCCCGATCAGATCGCTCCTGCCCGCCATGCGGAGCCCTTCGAGCACGAGGTTTCGGTTTCCCGGTTCCCGGTACTGCATCAGCGCCCGCTGAATCTTCTTCTCCCGGCCTTTGGGCACATACACCGGTTCGAGCGTGAACGGGTTCATGCCGGTGTAGTACATGCACGTGGAGACGCTCATGGGTGTCGGTGTGAAATCCTGCACCTGCTCGGTATATAGCTGGCGGTCCCGAATGTATTCCGCGAGCTCGACCATGTCCCCGATTGTGCAGCCCGGATGGCCGGACATAAAGTAAGGAACAAGGTACTGGCGTTTTCGTTTCCCCTGCTGGAGTGCCTCGAATATGTCGTGGAACCGGTCAAAGACTGCACCGTCCGGCTTGTTCATCGCGGCGGTGACCTTTGGGCTAGCATGCTCCGGGGCGACCTTGAGGTGGCCGGAAACGTGCCGGTCGCAGAGCTGCAAAAGATAATTGGAACCGGGATCGTCGGCAAGGACGAGATCGTACCGGATGCCTGAACTAACGAATACTTTTTTCACGCCCGGCACTTCGCTGACCTTTTCCAGGAGTTCGGTGAGTCGCCGGTGATTTGTTTTGAGGGTCTTGCACGCCGGGGTGCAGGATTTGTCCGGGCAGGCGCCCGCCTTTTCCCAGCGACCACATTCCATCGCGTACATGTTTGCCGTCGGGCCGCCCACATCCTGGACGATCCCCTTGAATTCTGGCATCGCGACCATCCGGGTCACTTCGCGGACGATGGATTCAATGCTCCGGCTCTGGATAATCCGTCCCTGGTGGTGGGTAAGGGCGCAGAATGAACAACCCCCGAAGCAGCCCCGGTGGCTGACAACCGAGAACTGCACCGGTTCAAGCGCCGGGACCGGCTTCTGGTACGACGGGTGGGCCCGGCGGGAGAATGGCAGTTCGTAGATATGGTCAAGTTCGGCCGTCGTGAGGGGGAGGGTCGGGGGGTTCTGGACGATCACCGTCTTCGGATGGGGCTGGACGACCGGTCTTCCCCGGACCGGGTTCTATTCCCGGTAGTGGGTTGTAAACGCCCGGGCGTACGCGGCCTTGTCTGAAGAGACTTCCGTAAAACCGGGGATTTCAACAATGCCTTCCGGCCGGGCGGTGCGCCACTCTGCGATGTCCAGCGTATATGCAGTGCCCCGGATATCCCGCAGCGACCGAACCGGTTCCCCGGCATCCAGCCGTCGGGCGATCTCGACCATCTGCCGCTCACCCATGCCGTAGACCAGAAGGGTAGCCGGGGCATCGGCAAGGATCGACTGGCGTACCCGGTCCTGCCAGTAATCGTAGTGCGCAAACCTGCGCAGGCTCGCCTCGATGCCCCCGATAACGATCGGGACGTCGGGATATGCCCCATGCACCCGGTTTGTGTACACAATGGTCGCCCGGTCCGGGCGCCGGGGCATCCCGCCGGGCGAGTACACATCGGAACTTCGCCGTTTCAGATTCGGCGTAAGGTTGTTAACCATCGAGTCGACATTGCCGGACGAGATGCCAAAAAAGAGCCGTGGTTTTCCCAGAACCGTAACGTCCCGGTCGGTTTTCCAGTCCGGCTGGGCGATAATGGCGACAGAAAGTCCCGCGTCCCAGAGAACACGGCCGATGAGCGCCGTGCCAAATGACGGATGGTCAACGTATGCATCACCGGTGACAAGGATAATATCGAACTGATCGATGCCAAGAGCCTTTCCCTCTTTGAGGGAGATGGGAAGAAACGGGGGCTGGGATCTCATAAAAACCGGGGATTTGTGCGGCTCATGCCCGTGGCCGCCGGGTCAGGTCGCGGATAATCTCGGCAAGTCCCCCTGATGTGCCCTCTTCTTCCTTTGCTGTCTCTTCCTCTTTGGGCACGGGCTTTTCTGTCGGTGCGCTTTCCTTCTCGTGCGGCGGGGACGCCTTTAAGGTCGCCTCATCTCTTGTATGGACCGGCAGGAACACCCGGGTCTTTTCATCGAAGACGCGGCGGATGTCAAGCCCGGTAAATTCGAGAATGACTGCCTCGGCAACGATGTAGGTGACTGCTTTTTCCCGCAGGCACCCGGTCAGCGCGTGCCCGGCCCGGCCGACCGACGCGTGGTAGTGGATAAAAGGACCGTCATCACCCGGGCAGATGGTGCCGATGCCCACCATTTCCCAGCCACCTTCAAACATGACATGATGCGGCTCGGGAGGAAGGATCACTTCCTCTGGACCGGTTACCATTCGCCCCTGCCTGAGTGCGCCAAGAAAAAGAATGGTGCCTGTCTGTACCGATTTATTCCGTATGAACTCGTGCATGACAGCCAGAAAATCTTCGCCGTCATCGATCCTCACGACAAAAACCCTGCCGAGCCGACCTTCAGAATATTGCATATACGCGCTCTTTTTATTGTATCCGGGTATTCATAGGATTGACGTAGATTTATATCTCTTTTCCTTAAAAAGAGGAAAAATCCCGGTTCCCGGCCGGCGCTGTACTGGATGGAAGTGAAAACTGCCGCGCCGCTTATCTTCCCCTAGCCCCGCCGCCACCGAACCCTCCGCCTCCACCAAAGCCGCCGCCAAAGCCCCCTCTTCCTCCAAACCCGCCGCGGGGACCTCCCTGGTTCATGGGCATAAAGGTGCTGATCGGCAGGAACATGGAGCTCATACCCATAACCCCGACCGGTACCCCGGTATCTGCGACCGTGATATTGAGGGCCTTCATTGCCTGTTCTACTTTGTCACCAACACCCAGTGCCGTACCGTAGACCAGCCAGTCTCCCCACATCGGGAGATCCTCCGGGGCATATTTCCGGATCATGGCAAGATCGGACAAGAAGTGCGCAAATGCATCCCATTCCAGCTTGTCCTTATAATGATCCTCTTTCCAGTGTCCGAACAGGGTTGATGGCGCACACCAAGCAATAACCAGCTGCACGATCACAATGACCAGGAGCACCACTGCAGGATACAGGATGAAGGATTGCATCGGTAGTATGAGCGCCAGCATGAATGTGATGGCACAGAGTACAACACTTATCGCAATAAACGGCGAGATATGATCCCTGCCATCCACCATGTATTCGTAGGCAATGGTGGTATCCGCCCGGGTCGTCACATCTGAGAGATTTCTCTGGTACTGCAGCGCTTTTTCCTCAGCAATACTGTTAACCTGCGCATTTCTGACCAGCGTTTTAAGGGTATCAGTATTGAGCACGCTGTTTTCTGAGAGACGCTGGATAAATGCAAGGACTCGTTGCTCATAGGGATCGTTTGTCGCCGTGGAAAGAACCCGGATCTCAGGACCTTTCCCTTCGCCGTTGGTGGTAATAGATATGAGTTTTCTCTTGTGCAGATCAAGGAGCGTAGCATAATAGCCGTCCTGATCGAAATCCAGCGCATCGTCTTTGAAGAGCAGGTTCACCTGCCAGGGCTTGAGTGCAGGGTTCGGGATGGTGCTCAGGTAGGTCGTAACGGTGAATTTTTTCTCCCGCCCGAAGTGGTAATAAATGAAGAGCAGGAGGAGCGGCACAAGAAGCACGGCTGCTTTTGCCAGATAATTCAGGAGTGTGGCAACCGTATAGGGCAGGTCATACCAGAAATTCGCAGATGCAGTCTGTGACTGCAGATTCGAAGCATTGCTCCGGAATCCCGGCATCTGGCCAAATCCATTTTCGCCTGCCAGCATTTCAACGGCGATATTCTCATTTTCTGCGGCACTTCCGGTAATCGTATAGGTGTCCCCGGTTTTTTCAGCGGAAAGGGAGGGGGGGTACACAAAGATCTGCTCAACGCCGTCTGCCGGCACTGTGATCCTGATATACTGGTAGGGGATATGATTCGACCCGGCGAATTGGAGGTTGAGATGGGCAGTTGTCCCGTCATCCTCAATGGGTGGATGAACCACATACGTGGATTCGACCGTATAGGTTCCCTCGGAATAGTAATCCGGGTTAAAGATGCCCACTTCGTTTATATCAGCCAGACTACCGATCTGCTCTTTTACTGACGCAGCGGAGGTACCGGTTACTGCAACATCAGAAGACGTATCCTTTGCATATCCAAAGGAACCGGGTGGCGGTACAATCGATTCAAACTGAACATACGGCTCGGAGCTGCTTGCGAATGTCAGCATCGAGTCCCACGAACGGTACAGCATACGGTATTCTCCGGACGAATGCACATTGTAAATGTACTGCTCCTGCAGGGTACCGTTATCGTACAGTGTTGCTGTATACGAGTTGACGACAAGGTCTCCCTGGAGGAGAGGTGGAACCACAGTTACAAGGATCAGGGCTGCGATGCCCAGAACAAGAGCGACAATGACAATGCCGGCGATCTGCCGTGTTTCACCCACGACAACTCCCCCTCAGAACTCGATTTTCGGGGGAGTCTTGATCTCTTCTTCGAACTGGAGGTATTCAAGCTTCGGCAGGTGAATCAGGTGCCCGATGAAATTCGAGGGGATTGTGTCCATCATCGTGTTGAACTCCTGCGAGATGTTGTTGTAGGTATACCGCTGGCGGGCGATCTCGTCCTCGAGGCCTTTGACCGAATCCATGAGCGAGGTGACGGTCTGGGAAGTCTTTAATTCAGGATAGTTTTCGGCCACGGCAAGCAGGCGCCCGAAGATGGAACGGGACTCGGCCTCAACCTTGTTGAGGTCCCCGGGGCCTGCCGTTGCGACGCTTGCCCGCATGGCGGTAACTTTGGTAAAGGTCTCCTGCTCGAACTTTGCGTAGCTCTTGACTGCACCGAGTAGCTGCTCGATCATGTCCAGACGCTTTTTCATCGCGACCCGGATCTGCCCGAGGGTTGCCTCTGACGAATTTTTCAGGGAATAGAACCGGTTGTATATCCCGACTGCCCAAAGGACAAGGCCGATGATAACAATGACGACGACGGCAAGAATGATCCAGCCAATGATGTCTCCAAGCATGTGTTCTCAGTACTGATGATCCCGGCACTAGATAATAAATGAGGTTGCAGGACACTTTTGACAGAGACGCTCAGATAAAAACAATTTAAAAAAGATTCTTGGAATTTTTAGTAATCTTATGGGAGTGTCAGGGTTCCGACAACCCTGAGCTTGCCGCCTTCAAGGTAATTGAGCACCACCCGGGCGCCGGGGGGGTACACCAGTTCTTTTTCAAGGGTAAACGTGAGTTCAGGCATCCTCCAGTCTCCTTCTGCCGACACCTTGGTGAGGTGGGCGGGCACAAACTGCATCCAGTGGCCAAGATAGATCACCATGTCTTCCTTTAACGGCGCCGGCCAGTACTTGACCAGCTGCGCTTTGCCGGTGACAGTGGTCGAACACTTTACTGCTGGATCGTTTGTGAGGACGTAGCCACGGTCGAAGTCTTCTGCCTCCACTCCCTTGAGGGCCAGCCCGACACGGTCGCCTGCAACCGCGATCTCCGCGTCATCCTCGTGCTTCTGGATGGAGCGGACCTGAGCGGTCTTTGTGGTCGGGAGTACCTTTAACAAATCGTGCTTTTTGATTACACCATGGGAGACGCACCCGAGGACAACTGTGCCGACACCCTTGACATTGAAGTGGTGATCGATGGGAACGGCCCCGGTGGCGGCCCCTTCCTTTACTTTCTGGTGAGCGGTCATCTTAGTGGCGGCGTCGAGCAGTTTCTCCCGTAAGCCGAGCGGATCGTTTTCGATGACCTCGTAGTGCTCAAGGACCGTGCCTTTGATGAGCGGGGCGATCTGGTCAGGAGTCAGGTAATTTTTGAAAATAATATACCCGCTCGCTTTTCCTGCGCACTGGAGCATCAGGACGGTCTCCCCGAACGTCGCGTTGATCTCGTCAACCACGAAAACCACGCGGTCCGCAAGGGAGATCGCATAGAACAGCGAGGAGAGTTTTTCCGGATACCGCGTGGGTTCGATGAAGGTGACCGTTGATCCGCCTTTTTCAAGATTATAGAAGGTGATGTCACTTGTGGTCCCCTTCTTCCCCAGATCGTCGGCATAGCCGTTCGGGGCAAGGACAGCGACGGTGATATTGGACATGGTAGTATTGTTAGGATGCCGGAGGATATGAGGATTTTTTACCGGAACAAACGGGTCTCCTTGACAGAAGAGTTACGTGCGGAACCGCAGGTCTCAGGTAAAAATTAAAAAAAACTGCCCGCCGGTTCACCGCTTCTTCTTTTTTGAACCCTCCACACGCTCTTTGGGAACGGCATCCATGGATGCAAGGTACTGTTCGATCTGCCTGCGCCTGATGAGCAGGACAAGTATCGCCACCACGCCGATGATGGCCAGCGCACCGCCAATTTTTGCATCGGTGGGATCGAAGGTGAATGTGACATCTGATGTGTCCGATGTCATCACGCCGGCAACCAGGTTTCCGGCATGGGATGCGTCTTGGCCATTGACCTTCCACCCGGGATAATAGGTGGTTTTGAGGACCACGGCGTCCCCGGCCTGGAAATTCCCTGAGACCCTGACCACATCGGGTGAGAAGGTATCAATTTTTACCGGAATGACCTGGGTATCCCTGACGAGAAATACATTAGGAAGGACATGGTCCGGCTGATATACGGATATATTATTTACCTTAAACGAGACGTTTTCAAGATTCTGGTTGCCGTTCTCAAGGTACTGGTCATCGACAATATAATCGGCAGTATAATACGTGACATTCCCGATGGTATAGACGTCCCCGGGCAGGGGCATAAGGTAATTCGGGTAATACGCCCTCACCGGATGTATACCGTTTTTCAAAAACCAGTAGGTGAAATCCTGGTGCTGGAACGGCCATCCCGTCTCAAGGACCCAGATCTGCGATTCGCTTGTATTAAGCGATTGAATTTTTTCAACTATCGGGATGGCGGAACTGTTTTCCAGGTTCGGGTTGGAAACAGACTGGTAGCTCAGATTTCCCATGGTCGTAATACAGAGACCCACCAGGAGCAGCCCGCAAAATAGGGGGTATGATTTCACCGGGCGGTGGATGCGATCGCGGTTGAAAAAGAGGAGGGCGGCACAGACAATCCCCACGATCGCGACTGTCTGAATTCCTGTACTGATGTTTATCCCTGCAAAGTTCTGAAATATAAGGACTGCATCAATAAGCAGTGCGGCCGTAAAGAAAAAAGCCAGGTTTTTCGGGGTTGCGTAATTGAAATACAACATGGCGACAAACGCTGCAACCAGAGCTAGGGAAATCCATGTATCTGCCGTTCCGGCAGTTTGATATGGCAGTTCCAGAAATTTCAGGAGTACAAGGGCGATAACGCCGTATAGGATATTTTTTTTCTGCCCGGGTGAGAGGACAAACAGTTCACCGCTCTTGATCCGGTTGACCAGGATATCTAGACCGTACGCCGAAAAAAGGAGGATTATGGGAAGGAGGGCGCCTAACATGCGTCCTGCTACGCGGAAATTGGAAAGAGCGGGAAGCAGGTGAATGAAGGACAACAGCGAGTTTCCCCCGTCTGCCCAGACAAACACGAAGAGGAATGCAAAAAATGCCGGAATCGTCCAGTCTTCCCGACCATACACGAGTGCAATAATTAACAGCAGGACCGGAATAATCCCGATTAGGGCCATGCTCTCATAAGTACTGAAGGCATGATCGATGGGTGTGCCAATAATATAGGAAGCGAGGTTGTTTTCGAGAAAACCGCCATCACCGACCGGGTTGATGACATCGATCCTGCCCAACGCGTTCATGGCATCAAGTATCGGGATGAGTTCCACGCAGAGCAGTAGGGTGCCGGTGACCGCTGCGATAAAAAGAGCGATAAATTTACGGTTGCTCAGTTTTTTCCGGATCAGGTAATACAGGAAAAAAATGCCGAGAATTCCGCAACTATAAAAGAGATAATAGACCGCACCGGTGAAAAATATCAGGGCAAAAGAGACAGAGAAAAGGATTATATTCACTGCCGAGGTATCGTTCTCCCAGGTCATCTTAAAAAATGCATAATACATCAGGGGGATCCAGGTCAGCGCATAAATAATGGACAAGTGACCGGCGTCCACCCGGGACAGGAGAATCCCTGAAAAAAGATACACCGTGGAAAAGATCATACGGGTTTCGGGTTTCCGGGTGACCAGCCCGGCCAGCAGGAAAAAGAACAGGTATGCCACAAACAGGTGAATGAGAGTAAACCAGTTTGTTATATAGATATCCTGGACCTCCAGGATGCTGGGGATAAAGGTGGGATAAAATTCCTGCGATAGTGCAAGTGCATATTCCGGAATCCCTTGGATCCAGTTGGAATTCCAGAGGGCAAAGGGATCTTTTGCAAGCGAGAGTTCTGTGTTAACACCAAGGAGTGTATCATATTTGCTCGATATGAACCCCTGATTCGGCGAAACAACGGAAGGGAATGCTACCAGTAAAAGCACCAGTGGCAAAATAAGATAGCAGATTTCTTTTGCGGAAATATTACTGTTTTTTATCAACTTAAGATTCATCCGTTCCACCAATATTATCGATGTTGTCTATTGAATGTCTTTTGCCGGAAAACATCCATAAAATCATACAGAAGGTATGAGTACCCATCTGATTCTTATTGTTTATTCTTCTGTATAGGATCAGATATATTTTTTTAAACGATAATTACAAAATGGATCTGTAGGGTTCCTCAGCAATAATCAGAATAGCCAAGGATACCAGTACTCTCGAGAGGAGATAAGGGATTTCTTTGCATTTGATCCCCCTTACCTGATGCCCTGTATTTTCTAGCCATGAGGGACTCCCTGAATCTTCGTTTCAGGACTGATAAAGTCTTCTTCGGTATTCCCCGGAGATTTGTTTACGTTTTTTGTTTCTGATTGGGATAAGCGAACATGAATTCAGGGACTTGTGGATCAATTGGTGGATCTCTTCAGAATCGTATCATTTATCCATGACATAGAGGTCATAGTGTCTGATCCTATGACATTGTTTCAGGAGTTTTTCAGTGTTGTGAGATATTATGGACCGGATGCCGGGAGATTTTCAGGCCGGTGAGAATCTGTCGATCGGTATCAACAGATATCGAGGTTTTCAGGAACCCTTTTCTCATCTTACCGGTTCTCCAGAAATAGGAATGACGAGCATAGATCTGGTAAATACAAATGGGTCGTTTGGGTACAGAGGATCTTCTCACCGCAGTCACAGAATAATTTCATGAGCCGATTGAGTAACCGGGTGATTGTCGAGGATCGGATCCGTTGACAACACGTATGGAGCGTTGTGAGATGAGGTACCTCATGGAGCCGGGTCTTCTTCTGGAAAGAATCCATAATCTTAGTGAGTTCTACGGTATACCGTTAATCTACAGAAGGGTACTTTTTCAGGGAAAGAAGGATGAGTAATTGATGTTGGGAATAGGTCTTTCTTGAGAATTTGGAGGAGGGGTGGGTATGCAGGAATCTTTGATTAAACTAGGGAATAATTCAATACACCTGAGATACCGGTTCGTTGATTTTTAATGATCTCTTAGCTGGATATGAGCATAAACCGTGTAAGGAGATACCGTACTTTAGATCTTTCGTTCGTCGTTACAACTCTTTTTTCGATTGGGGGGTTTCAGAGCCCCATTTTCCACGTCATTCGCCGGTTCACCCAGAAATTCCATGCAAACGCGACCAGAATCCCAAGGAGATCGGCAATCCGGTAATCAATGCCGATCTGGGTCGCAAGGACATTAAGAATGACAAAATTAATGGCGGCCCCGCCGATAGACACTACCTGAAACGAGAGGAGGCGCAGCCACCGGTGCGGCAGGGCATGCCGGCTGTCGGATTTGAACGTCCAGAGATCGTTCCAGATAAAATTGCTCAGTATCGAGAGCTCGATCGCAATAATACCCGAAACCCACAGGGAGAGATGAACATATTCCTTGAGATAAATGAGCAGGCCCTCATTAACGATAATGCCCGATAACCCCACCACCCCGAACTTAAAGAGTTTCATCCATTCTTGCCAGACAACACTCTCGTGATGGTTCCAGGAAAACCGTGCATTATCGATCACCTGTCCGGCGTACTCAATAATTGTCTGTCCCTTGAGTTTGCTCGACCCGATCGCACGATCCACAAATTCGAAAGGGATCTCTTTTTCTTTCTTCCAGGTACCCTTGCCGAGCACTTCAAGCAGGATCTTATAACCCCTGGGCCTGAGTGGCGCATGCTCGACAACACTCTTTTTTACTGCAAAAAAGCCGCTGACCGGGTCCCGGATTTCAGGAAAGAGCAGCCGACCGAGGAATGTAGCACCCATCGATAGAATGCGCCGTTTGAGCGGCCACTTTTTTATCCCGCCACCTTCCATGTACCGGCTTCCAATGACCAGATCGTTTCCGGCGCGGATCTCTGCAAGCATAACCGGAATAAGTGCAGGGGGATGAGAGAGATCGGCATCCATCACGAGAAAGATATCAGATTGAGCCTGGCGGAATCCTTCAACGACCGACTGGGAGAGCCCATGGTCCTGTTGCCGGACAACAAGGTTAAGATTTGGTTTTTGGTTTTTGAGATCACGGACAATGTCAATGGTCCTATCGGGAGAATTATCATCCACAACAAGAATCTCCCCGCGGATAGCGTTCCGGAAAAATATCGCATCAACTTCCGCAATGATGGTGCCTATGGTTGACTCTTCCCTGAATGTGGGGATAATTACAGTAAGATCATACATGAAGAAACTCACGCATCAGGTAGATGTAAAGAGGTAGATCCCGGTATCCTGGCCTGCTAAACGGGTATTATTTTGGAGCCACGCAACGGCATCGCCGTCCGGGTCTGCGGCGCTGATATCCCCTGTCACGACAAAATACATCGTACTGTTACCCTTTTGGGAATAGATCTTTTCAAGGTCCTGACTGGTGGTGGCCTCGTATTCCCGTGTGTTGTCCTTTGCCGAGGAATAATAGTAATCGAGGGGTTGGGCAATGTACCCGGGAACTGAAACGATTGCATCACCGGGATTGGCCTTTTCCTGGAGTGCTTCCGAAAAACCTCTCCAGTCATCCTTGGAATATCCGGAATAATACCCGGCCAGCACCGGTGCGCTGATAATAAAGAGAACAACGATAAAACCATACACCACGGCTTGGTTACACCAGAAGGAATAAAAAACCCGGTACGAGACCGCAATACCGATGAAAAAAAGGATGCTTAAAAATATGAGATATCGGGGCTCCATCGGCATCTTGAACGAGAGGATGTAGCTGACAACAAAGGTAAGAACGGTGAGTAGGACAAGGAAAATTCCTTTGTTCTTATCGATACGAAATGCCTGAACGATCCCGATCACAAAGAGCGCGACCAGCACATACATCGCGATCTCGTTAAACCCGGAGATCTGATTGAAGGTCTCGGAGATTATTTCCAGACCCTGAATCCCGTACGTGGGCGCAGACGCAGTCCGCATTACGAAGAGCTGGAGGGTAACAAAAATCAGGGGAGACGTGAGGATAACAAAAACAACGATCCCGAAAACCAGCATTTTCAGGTTGTTGAGTTCGGTGCGGATCCGGGGCGCCCATTCGATGAGAGCATAGAGTACCAGCGCCGCGATCATCACGAAGGCATAGAAGTGCGCCCAGAAGGCCAATGCCGAAAAAGCACCAAAAAGCGCCCAGTGCTGCAGGCTGCCGGATTTCATAGCCTTAAGGAAAAAAATTGTCGCAAGTGCGATGAAAAAGAGCATCATCATATAGGCCCGTGCTTCCTGCGAATAATAGATCAGGAACGGGGAGATTGCACATACAGCGGCAGCGATGATGCCCGTATTCCTGTCGAGGAATTCCTTCCCGATCACATAAAAAAGTGGGATCGTAAGAACGCCGAGCAGGGCAGGGATAAAGCGCAGGATGATCTCGTTATTCCCAAGCATGAGCATGATGTGTTCGATCCAGTAAAAGAGCGGTGGGTTAAACTCGCCATTAGCGGTTACCTGCCAGATTTCCGCAATGGACTTTACTGATATGGAATAGGTGGATGCTTCATCGAGCCAGAGGGAGTTATACCCGAGATTGTAGAACCTCAGGAAAAGACCGATGACCGTAAGAATAATGAGTGTCTGGATGTACCGGCTTGCAGTTATAACCGATTTTATATTTTCAAGGGACAGGTCCCGGAACGTTTTGATGGGTGATACATATCCCATGTCAAGATCGCACTCTCGGGCATAACCCTGTTTTTTCCCTGGTGCTCTACCCTCTTTTCTCTTTGCCATGGCGCTCACTATCTATTTGTCAAGATTCAGATATAACTTGCCGGGCTTGTTCCCAAAATGATCATAAATATTACTGACGGCATTGGCAGAACCAGGTATTATGTGGAGTTCTGTTCCGGCAGAGGTGCGCCCACCGGAGGGACGCCCAGTGCTACAAGGAGTTCGTTTTTATCCGTCACCACCCTTGTCGCCTGCTCGAGCATGAGGTTCACCCGTTCGTGCCTCCCGGCCATCCTGAAATCGGTCCTGATGGCAATGACCGGTTTTTTAAGTGCTGCTGCATACCCCATCTCCCATGCGGTTCCCGAGTCTGCATCCGCCCCGTCAATGATCGCAACCATGATGTCCGCATCGCGGATCGCTCTCCTGTTGCGGTTGTAAATCTGTGCATACTCCTGTTTGTCCCTTACTGAATGGTTGTCCCCGGTGTCCTGCGGGAGATAGACTTCATAATAATGAGCCCGAAGCAGCTCTGCAATGACTGTGTTGTAGGAACGCTCGGCTTCTGAAAAAAGTGGGGCGGCAAGGTAGATCCGGTATTTCGAGAATTCGGCGACATCCTGTGCCGGTATATCCGGAAATTTTACGTAAAATACCCCCCGACCGGATCTCTTGGCGGATTTGTCACCTTCTGCACCATAATAGGTGCTCGTGACACCGCAGGTGGGTGATGAGTTCACGCCAAGGATACAGAGCGGCGATCCCCGTTCTTTGATAATCATGTTCACCTGTCCGCACAGCCCTTCGAGAAGCGTACCAAATTCCGGGGTATTGAGGCGTTCAAGAAAGGTACCGGGCTTCCGGTCCGGGCCGAGGTACAGGGTCTCGGGGCACGGAAGGGGCACAACGTCTATCCCGAACTTTCTGCAGCGTCCGATGGAACGTGCAAACAATGCAATATCAGAGGGATGTGTAATACCTTTTGCCCGCAGGGAGGGGTTGAGGATGCAGGGGGAACAGAGCACGTACATTATACAGTGTGTGCACGCACACAATAATCAATGATTCCGCTGGTTGCCTACCGGGACAACAGCTGCGATCCCCGCAAATGTACGGTAAAGAAACTGGAGCGGGCCGGCTTTTTAAGGATCGTAAAAAAAATTTCGCAGATCCCCAGAAACACCCTGCTGCTCGACCCGACCGCCGAGCAGGCGCTCTCTCCCGCAGACAAGCACGTAAAATCCATTACTGCTCTGGACTGCTCATGGGAGGTGCTGGATACCGGTTCGGTCAGGTCGTGGAGGATCCGACGGGCACTCCCCTTCCTGATGGCGGCAAACCCGGTCAACTTTGGCAGACCCTGCAAGCTCACGTCCATTGAGGCTCTCGCCGCTTCGCTCTATATCCTTGGCGAGCAGGAACGGGCGGCACAGATCCTCGGTTGTGTCAGCTGGGGCATCCGGTTTCTGGAGGTCAACAGGGAACCGCTGGAACTGTATGCTACGGCAAAGGACAGCACTGAAGTGGTGAAGTACCAGGCCTTGTTTTTATAAGAAGTACCCCAAGTAACAGAAATTCCGGGCTATAATATACAAAAGCCGAAATCCCGGGACTGAGAGGAGTATAAGTTTACTGTTGATACTGAAACCGAAAGTCTCTGGATCCCTTGTTTCAGAGATGACTGCCTGAGGAAAAACTCTGCCGGCCAAATCAAGTAACCTTTATCTCATCTGGTTCCTACAGTTCCGGTATATGATCAAGGTGGCCATCAACGGGTACGGTACCATCGGAAAGCGTGTCGCCGATGCGATTGCAGCCCAGAAGGATATGAAAGTGATCGGCGTCTCAAAGACTCGCCCGAACGCCGAGGCATTCATAGCAAAACAGCGGGGATACCCCCTCTACATCGCGGATCTCTCAAAGAAGGCGGCGTTTGAAAAAGCAGGCCTCGCTGTTGCCGGTTCGGTCGAGGACATGTGCAAGGCAGCCGATGTGATTGTTGACGCGACACCCGGGGATGTGGGTGCAACCAACAAGCCGCTCTACGAGAAACTCGGGAAAAAGGCACTCTGGCAGGGTGGCGAAGACCACGAAGTTGCCGGGTTCTCCTTTAATTCGTCCTGCAATTTCAAGGATGCCATCGGCCGGCAGTTTGTCCGGGTCGTCTCGTGCAACACCACCGGCCTCTGCCGGATCATCCACGAGATCGACAAGGCGTTCGGTGTCGAGCACGTCCACGCGATCATGGTGCGCAGGGGATCCGACCCCGGCGAGATCAAGAAAGGGCCGATCGACGCGGTCGTTCTCGACCCGGTGACGGTCCCGAGCCACCACGGCCCTGATGTGCAGACCGTGCTCCCCCACATCTCGATCACGACCATGGCGATGATCGTCCCGACCACGATGATGCACATGCACGCGATCCGGATCACGACCAAAAAAGACGTGAACCGGGAGAAAGTGATCGAGCTCATAAAAAATCATCCCCGCATGGGCCTCGTGAAGAAAACCGCTGGTATCAGGAGCACCGCAGAGCTCAAGGAATTTGCCATGGACCTTGGCCGGCAGCGGGCGGATCTCTACGAGAACTGCATCTTCGAAGACTCCATCTACGCCGATAAAAAAGAGCTCTGCTTCTTCCAGGCTATCCATCAGGAGGCGGACGTCGTTGTTGAGAACGTCGACGCGATCCGTGCGATGACCGGCCTCGCCAAAGATGCGGCAACTTCCATAAAACTCACGAACGACGCGCTCCACTTTATCCCCATCCAGAATAACCATTAACAACCCGTTGAAGAGATCTTGGAAACTATGTAGTGAGAAGAAAAGTAAAACCCGTCGGCCAGACAGTCTTCCAAACTAGGGTCGACGGGTTGGGAGCTCCACGATGTCTGTGAAAAACCCCTCAAATATAGTAAGGTGGCTGATCCTATTATTTCTTACCCTAGGATTTTTAATAATCGAGCTGCCCTGCTTGGCATCTGATCTCGATTTGCCCCAAAAAACATACATGATGATTGAGCGATTTGGCTTGCTTGAGGCTGTTCTTTTATTGTACATTTTTCATTTGGAGACAATTAAGCGGGTTTTACAAGTTATTGAAGGATTCGATTAATTATTTCATTTTTACTGCGAATCACGAGAATAATATAAACTCCCTTCACACATTCTTTTCTGCAATGGACACATTCGAACGGGTTACCCGGAACACCGTTGAAGTCGTCACCGAAGACGAACTCCGCGCTCTTCTGGCTAGGCCCACAAAGAAGGTTTACGCAGGGTACGAGCCAAGCGGCGAGATCCACCTTGGCCACCTTGTCACGGTCAACAAGCTTGTCGATCTCCAAGCAGCAGGCTTTGAGGTCACGGTCCTCCTAGCCGATCTTCATGCGTTCCTCAACCGGAAAGGGACCATGGAAAAGGTCGGGGAACTCGCCGAGTACAACCGCCGCTGTTTTGAGGGGCTCGGCCTTATGAACGTAAAATACGTGCTCGGTTCCGATCTCCAGCTCAACCGCGAGTACGAGCTGCTCGTCCACCAGCTTTCCCAGCAGATCACCCTTGCCCGGGCGACCCGGAGCATGGACGAAGTGGGACGACAGATGGACCACCCGACCGTTTCGCAGATGGTCTACCCGATCATGCAGATGGCGGATATCGCGATGCTCGGCGTTGACGCCGCAGTCGGCGGGATCGACCAGCGGAAGATCCACATGCTCGCCCGGGAGCACCTGCCAAACTTCAAATTCCCTTCCCCGGTCTGCATCCACACGCCGATCTTAAACGGCCTTGATGGGAAAAAGATGTCCTCCTCGCAGGGCAATTATATCTCGGTCGCCGACAGCGAAGACGAGATCAAAAAGAAGTGCCAGAAGGCATTCTGCCCGCTGGAGATTCCCGAGAACCCGATCCTCCAGATCTTCCAGTACCATATCTTCCCCCGCCTTCCCGAGATCACCATAAAGCGGCCGGAAAAATTCGGTGGCGATAGGACCTTTACCGGATACGCGGATCTCGAAGCTGCCTATGGCAAAGGGGAGATTCACCCGCTCGACCTCAAGAAAGCCTGCGGCGAGGGACTGGTCGAGATCCTTGCACCGGTGCGCGAATATATACGCTAGGGCAAAAAGATACGTGTCTGAAACAGCCGGGGATGACACGTGAGCATCGAACAGCAGGAAGAAGCATTCGACCAGCGCCTCGCTGAGATGGGGATCCGCATAAAAGATGCGAACAACCTCAAGGTCAGCGAGAATGTCTTTGACGAGGTCACCCTCCTTGCCTTGTACAAGCTCGTCCACAAGAAATGGCTCACCGCGATTGGCGGCTCCATCAGCACCGGGAAAGAGGCCAATGTTTTTCTGGGGGACCGGGAGGATCAGGCAGTCGCCATCAAGATCTACCGGATCCAGTCGGCAAATTTCACCACCATGAGTTCGTACATCACCGGGGACCGCCGGTTCTCCCATGTAAAAAAGTCCAAAAAGGAGCTCATCTTTGCGTGGACAAGAAAAGAGTTCTCTAATCTTGCCCGGGCAAAAGAGGCAGGACTTCCTGTCCCGGAGCCGCTGGTGTGGGACAGGAATATTCTCATCATGTCCTTTCTTGGCGATGGCGAATGTTCGTATCCCCAGCTGCGGAGTGCGGAGATCGACAAACCTGCGGAAGTCTACGAGAACATTATGGCGATGATCGACACGCTGTATAACAAGGCAGAACTGGTGCATGGTGACTTAAGCGAGTTCAATATATTGTACAGTGACCAACCATATCTCATCGATATGGGTCAGTCGGTCACCCGCGACCACCCGCGTGCCCTCCAGTTCCTGATGCGGGACATCCGCAATATGAACAGGTTCTTTAAAAAGAAGGGCTGCGAAGTAAAAACTGAATATGAGATCTTCAACGCGGTGACCGGTCTCAACGTTTCACAACCATGACACGCATCAGCATCATCTCCAGAAAGAACGGTATAACCTGCGATAAGAATGTCGGGCAGTCCGCGAGAAAGGTGACAGAACCATGATACAGGAATTAAAAGTTGGAACAAGCAGGGTGGGCGTCCTCATCGGGAAGGGCGGGGCGACAAAAAAAGAGCTCGAATCAAAGACCCACACGGCTATCTCCATCGACAGCAAGGAAGGGCTTGTAAAAGTCGAAGGGGCAGAGGAGAACGCAATCCCGCTCCTTCGTGCGGTCGAGATCATCAACGCCATCAACGCCGGGTTCTCGCCCGAGCGTGCCTTCGAGATGATCGAAGATGAGGATCTCCTGCTCGATATCATCGATCTCTCCAGAGCGGCCGACAACCCCAAGCAGCTCGACCGGCTCCGCGGGCGGATCATCGGGAAAGACGGCCGGGCCCGCGAGCAGATCGAGAACATGACCGATGTGGATCTCTCGGTCTTTGGTCACACGGTGGCCCTCATCGGCTACCCTGAACAGATGAAGGTCGCCCGGGCGGCCATCGACATGCTCATAGAGGGCGTTCCCCACGAGAACGTCTTTGCGTTCCTTGACAAGAAGAAAAAAGAGGCAAAGCAGGACATGATCAGCTATTACTACTGAGGCACTTCCGCCTCCCGCACCCCTTCTTTTTTATGCAGACCGCTAAAACGGTACCGGGCAACCAGTCCGGAAACCCGCACGCGACTCGGTGCCGGGCCTCGGGCGGGGAACACCGTTTGCTAGGTAAAATCCGCAAAAAACAATTCAACCGGCAATAAACGATAACAGGCAGTTTAAAAAACGATAGCGATGGGAACCCCCATGCAGATACAGGACCTTGCCATACCCGATACCCTCAAACAGCAGTACCTCGGGCTCGGCATCCTTGAACTCTACCCGCCGCAGGCCACCTGTATCGAGAAAGGGCTGCTTGACGGCAAAAACCTCCTTGTTGCGATCCCGACCGCGAGCGGGAAGACACTGATTGCAGAGATGGCGATGCACTGCCACATCGCAGCCGGGGGAAAGTGTCTCTATATCGTCCCGCTCAAAGCCCTTGCCTCGGAAAAATATGACGAATTTGGCAACAAGGGTGTCCGGGTCGGCATCTCCACCGGGGACCTCGACCGGCGCGACGATGCCCTGGGGAAAAACGACATTATAGTCGCGACGAGTGAGAAGGTGGACTCACTTTTAAGGAACGGCGCACGCTGGATCCCGGAGATCACGCTTGTTGTCGTCGATGAAGTCCACCTGATCGATTCCCCGGACCGGGGCCCGACGCTCGAGATGGTGATCGCAAAGATGCGGTACCGAAACCCTGCCATGCAGATCATTGGCCTTTCAGCGACCATCGGGAACCCGAAGATGCTTGCCGGGTGGCTCGATGCAGAACTGGTCACGAGCTCGTGGCGGCCGGTGGACCTGCGCCAGGGCGTCTTTTACGACAACAAAATCCAGTTCGAAGAGGGGACGCGGCCCATAAAACAGGTCTCCAGGAACTACGATGATCTCAACCTCTGCCTGGACACGATTGCCGAGGGGGGACAGTGCCTTGTCTTTGTCTCGTCGCGCCGGAACGCCGAGGCGTTTGCAAAACGGGCGGCCGGCGCGATAAAGAGCGAGGACCCGGCGCTTGCCGCGTGTTCCGATCGCCTTCTGGCCGGTACCCCGACAGAGATGATAAAGACCCTTGCCGCGTGCGTCGCAAAAGGGGCGGCCTTCCACCATGCGGGCTTAAGCCGGAACGAACGGTCCGTCGTGGAAGAGGCGTTCCGCAAAGGCTGGCTCAAGTGCATCTCTTCCACACCGACCCTCGCTGCGGGACTCAACCTGCCCGCCCGCCGGGTGATCATCCGCGACTATCTCCGGTTCTCGGCAGGCGAGGGCATGCAGCCGATCCCGGTCAGCGAGTACCGGCAGATGGCGGGAAGGGCCGGCCGGCCCCGGCTCGATCCGTACGGCGAGGCCGTACTGATCGCAAAGGAAGCCGAGCAGGTGCCGGAACTTTTCGAATGCTATATCGAAGCGGCCGCTGATGACGTCCATTCCCGGATCGCCGAGCCGACCGCACTCTACACGCATGTCCTTTCCCTTATTGCCTCGGGTTTTGCAAAGACCCGGGACGAGCTTTCAGAGTTCATGAACCGCTCGTTTTACGTCCACGAACACAAGCAGGGCCGGCTCATGCACCGGACGGTGGATGCCGCGCTTGAGTTTTTGATCTCGGCAGAAATGATCCTGGAAGTCGGGGAGCACCTTGGAGCCACCGAACTTGGCACCCTAGTTTCGCGGATGTATATTGATCCCCGGAGTGCATCCTTGATCGTCACGACCCTGCGGGAAAAAGAGGAGTACGCGGATCTCGGCCTTATCCAGCTCATCTGCAGCACGCCCGATATGCCGACACTGTATGCGAAAAATTCCGATCTTGCCGCTCTGTCGCGGATGATGGAGGATAAGGGCGGCGAACTCTGGCTCCCGTTGCCTACGGATGATGAGGAGGTTGAGGGGTATTACCGCGCAGTAAAAACTGCGATGCTTCTTTCGGACTGGACCGATGAGCTCCCGGAAGAGAAGATCTGCGAACGGTATGCGGTCGGGCCAGGCGACGTGTTCGGGATGGTGGAGAGCATCAACTGGCTGCTGCACGCAACGAGCCAGCTGGCCCGGATGTTTGCCCCGAAGTTCTATCCGCAGATAGCAGAATGCGAGATCTGCATGAAGAACGGGATACGGCGCGAGCTGCTCCCGCTCATCAAACTTCGGGGCATCGGCCGCATCCGTGCCCGGCGGCTCGTCAATAATGGTATGACCACTCCGGAAGAGATCAAAAAACACCCGCGGGAGGACCTTGTTAAGATTCTCGGCCAGGGGATTGCGGATCAGATTTTTGACCAGATAGAACCAAGGAAGAGAAGTACGGATACGACACGCGTGAACGAGGAGAGACCTGCCGGCGGCCAGTCCACGCTGTTCCGTTTCGGGTGAGCCTGTGGAACCTGCACATTTGTCCTGCGAGATCGGGTATGCAGAGGTGACGATCCAAGATCGCACTGCCTTGCTTGGCGTGCTGCGGGAGATTGCCAAACGCTACACTGCCCACATCGTCTGTTTTGACGCGGAAAAACTGGCCGGTCGGGCGCACGCAGAGGCCGCACTCCAACATGCGCACCGGTCATTCGTACTGGGCGGCGCGATCTCCAACTCGTTTGAGATGGAAGCATTGCTTTACGCTGCCGGGACCCGGCAGTGTAGTGCGGCCGTCTCGTTTGGCCTCCACGAGGGCGAAAACCACCTGTACGTCTGCTGCTGCCCGGCACCGGAGGGTATCTTGAGGGATCTTGCCGTGCACATGCCGTTTGGCTGGGAGTCGGACGAGATCATATCCCCGCAAAAAGCCGCCCGGCTTGCAGTCCTTTTCGATATCACTCCTGAAGAAATCGCGGCGGTGGGTCACAATCGAATCCGGGATCTGGTGCTGGAAAGGGTAGCGCTGCTGGATGTCAGCAAATAACTGATGTCCCATCATCGGCGGCCTGTCATGATCCGTTGCTGGGCATAAACGCTGGGATATTTTCGCCAAAGAATCCTGCTGATGATGCCCGATGCCCACATTGCGTACCAATACAGAATGCCTGTGAGTAGTACCCAATCATCCCACGATCTTGTATACTACTAGTTCAGATCTGCGTGTGCATGGGGTAAGTCACTACAATAGTGGGTATAAAAGTACATCTGCCGGAAGAGACGTTGAGAGTCCCTGCGATTTTTGAGGTTTTCCTGTTATTCGGGTACGAAAATCAGAAAGTGGGTTATTTATTTGCATGGGAGAGGATATGAGAGATCTCCGGGACAATGAGCGTTTTCGTGGCGAGAGTAACTGCAGAGGTGGAACCGGGTATGCAGAAGACCACCCCTCCCTTGATCGTGCCGGCGATTGCCCGGGAGAGCATCGTAGATGTTCCGATCTCTTCGTAACTTTTCATCCGGAAGAGTTCCCCAAAGCCATCAATCTTTTTTTCGAGGAGCGGGGCAACAGCTTCGATAGTACAATCATCATGCGTCAACCCGGTACCACCATCGATGATGATACAATTGCAGGTTTTGAGTGCCAAGTACAGTTCAAGCCTGATGGCTTCGATCTGGTCGGGAACCACCGCGTAATGCCGAACCGGGATCTTTGCTTCGGTCAGGATTGCCTGGATTGTCTTCCCGCTGGAATCCGTTTCTTGTGTCCTTGTTGTGGAAACTGTGATCACCGCACCGGTTATCGGGATTGGCTGAACGTGTTCCTGTTTCATAACGATAAATGTATTGGAAATTACTTATTAATAGAAGTATAAGATTCACAAATTTCTCGCTTTTTTGAACTCTTTTTATAAAAATGGGGCTACCCCTTTGTTTCCAGTGGAGATTTTATTTTTCTTTCGTCCTGTGTTGTATCCGGTTTGACATAGTTGAATTGCTTACCCAGTGTTCAGGGTCCCAATTTCGTCATTTTCCATGCTCTTTTCACTTTTTTATTAAAATTTAAGGGATGCAACAAGCAACGTTCAAGATACTTTTCCTCTCTTCCGGATGTTGCCGCCAGATATATTTCAAATGTCTTAAATAGATCAAGAGGCAAATTCCAGATGGCTATTTTCTTTAGAATTTTAATAAAGTGACACGGTATTCTTCTGGTTTTCCACACGAAATCAAGGGGGGTCCCTGTTTATATCTGTTCATGGAAGAGAAACCAGACTCACCTTTGTAAGGACCTTTAAGCACAAGTAAATAAAAGTAATAAATAAAAACATTCGAATTGTTATATTTAAACGTTGATTTTTGTTTCTGCCATTTTAAATGGTTTTTCCACAAGAAGCAAAGGGGTTTATAAAGGAAACAAACCACGTACTTTTTTAATCTCATCCCACTAAGACTCAGCTCCACGTGTAATCATGCCAGAAACAGAAGATCCCTCAACCGGTTTATTTATAAAATACCTTTCCAATAACCGGATATTCCGCGACCGCGAAGTGCTCCGGCACTCGTACAGACCCCAGATTCTTCCCCACCGCCAGCCCCAGATTGATACGGTGGCATCGATCCTTGCCCCTTCTCTCAGGAATGAAACTCCCTCCAATATTCTTATTTACGGGAAAACAGGGACAGGGAAGACCGCAAGCGTACGGTACGTAGGTTCAGAACTTGAGAAAGCCAGCAGCTCGATGGGAACCACTTGCCGGATCGTCCACCTCAACTGCGAAGTGATCGACACGCAGTACCGGGTGCTCGCCCAGATCGCCAAGTGCATCGACGGTTTTGAAGAGGCATCGAGCGACAAGACCCGTATCCACATCCCGATGACCGGGTGGCCCACGGACCAGGTATATGCGGAGCTGAAAAATCAGCTCGATGCCGGCGGCGGCGTACTCGTGATCGTACTCGACGAGATCGATAAACTGGTCAAAAAGAGCGGCGATGACACGTTATACAACTTAACCCGTATTAACTCAGATCTCAAGAATTCCAAGGTCAGCATCATCGGGATCTCCAACGATCTCAGCTTCAAGGACTTCCTCGACCCCAGGGTTCTCTCATCCCTCTCGGAAGAGGAAATTGTCTTCCCTCCCTATAACGCACCACAACTCATTGATATCCTGACGCAGCGCGCTGCCGCCGCTTTCATTGACGGAGCAATTGCCGAAGGTGTGATCCCGCTCTGCTCGGCACTTGCCGCTCAGGAGCACGGCGATGCGCGCCGGGCCTTAGACCTCCTCCGGATCTCCGGCGAACTTGCCGACCGGGACGAGTCAAAGCAGGTGACCGAGGTACACGTGAAACAGGCACAGGCAAAGATTGAAACCGACAGCATGATTGAGTGTATCGCGACGCTTCCCACCCAGAGCAAGCTGATCCTCTTTTCCATGCTGACGCTGGAGCAACTGGGCCAGAATATCTTTACGAGCGGGGAAGTTTCGCGTGTCTGTCAGGATATCGCACCAGGGATCCAGCTCGACATCCTCACCCATCGGCGGATAACGGATCTTATCTCGGAACTTAACATGCTGGGGGTTATCAATACCCGTGTCGTGAGCCGGGGCCGTTATGGGCGTACGAAGGAGATGTGGTTCGATGCAAATACCGGTAAGATCCGTGAGGTCGTGCTGAAGGATCCGCGGCTGAACGGATTAAAAGATCTTGATATAAAACAGATGGAAGCCAAATGGTTAAAAACGTGGTTCAGGTGAAGTGTGATGGATGACAAGGATCTCGAACTCCTCCGGATTCTTGAGGAGAACAGCCGGCTGTCTGCACAGGAAATCGGATCAATGACCAACCTTATCCAGGCCGAAGTGGAAGCACGGATCCATGCCCTTGAGGAGAGTCAGGTTATCCGTAAATATACCTCGGTCATCAACTGGGAGAAGGCGGGAAACAGTGAAGTGTCAGCCATTATCGAGCTGAAAGTGAGTCCCGAACGGGATTTCGGGTACGACAGGATTGCAGAAAGGCTCTCCAGGTTCAGGCAGGTACGCTCTCTCCGCCTGATCACCGGTACGTACGATCTTCAGGTGATGGTGAGCGGGAAGGATATGCAGGAGGTTTCCCGGTTTGTCTCGGAGCACGTCGCCCCGATGGATCGGATCCGCGAGACAGCGACCCACATCGTCATGAAGTCCTACAAGGAGAATGGCAACACCCTTTTTGAGCAGCAGGAAACCGAACGCCTCCCCTACTCCTTCTGAGGTGGCCTGATGCGAACGTTTGTCTCGGAACGTGCCCGGCAGATACCGCCATCAGGGATCCGGAAATTTTTTGATCTGGTTCTCACTATGAATGATGTCATCTCCCTAGGTGTTGGCGAACCTGATTTCAGGACCCCGTGGAACATCTGTGAGTCCGGTATCTACTCTATTGAGCAGGGGGTGACCTCCTATACCTCGAACCGGGGGCTCCAGACGCTCCGCGATGCGCTCTCGGCCCACCTCGCGAGCCGCTACCAGCTCAAATACTCGGCTGACGATGAATTGATCATCACTGCCGGGGTGTCCGAGGCGCTTGACATCGCGGTCCGCGCCATCGTCAACCCCGGTGACGAAGTATTGATTGCAGAGCCCAGTTACGTCTCTTATGCCCCGTGCGTCACGCTTGCCGGCGGGATACCCGTTCCGGTCGAGTGCACCGAACAGGATCATTTCAGGCTCAACCCGGACACGCTCCAGGAAAAGATCACAGATAAGACAAAGGCCCTGATCATCAATTTCCCCAACAACCCGACGGGTGCGATTATGAAAAAGAAGGATCTCGAACCCATCGCCGATATTGTGACCGACCGGGATCTCCTGCTCATCAGCGATGAAGTCTACTCGGAGCTCACGTACGAATCCTCCCACACCGCTCCGGCGACGGTAAAGGATCTTTGGCAGCGGACGATTACCTTAAACGGATTCTCCAAGGCGTATGCGATGACCGGCTGGCGGGTAGGGTTCCTCTGTGCGCCACAGGAGATCTGCGACGCGGCGCTCAAGATCCACCAGTATGTCATGCTCTGCGCCCCGGTGATGGGGCAGGTCGGTGCGCTTGAGGCGCTCCGGTCGGCGGAGGATGATAAGACAAGCATGGTGAACGAGTACCGGCTCAGGCGTAACATGTTCGTTGCCGGCCTCAACAGGATCGGGCTCTCCTGCCATGTGCCTGAAGGCGCATTCTACGCGTTCCCCTCGGCGAAAGGCTCCGGGCTTTCCGATGTGGAGTTTGCAGAGCGGCTGCTCAGGGAACAGCGAGTCGCCGTGGTACCGGGCAGCGTCTTTGGCTGCGGCGGGGACTATCACCTCCGCTGTGCCTATGCAGTCTCCCGAAAGGAGCTTACCGAGGCCCTTGGCCGGATAGAAACTTTCATCAACGGTTTGTAACCGGGGATTGGGGCCGTGAAGAGCCGGCCTCTTCCGGATTCCAGAATGCCAATGTCAATTCCTGCCTCTCTAAAAGGCAGTCCCGGTTCCTGCGATTTCGGGGCTCAGGGCAGACTTTATTGCCCTACCCGGCCTACACTCCATGATACTTCAATGAGCTGTACAATTATCGTAGGTGGATTTTTTGGGGATGAGGGGAAAGGCAAGATCGTTGCCCACATCGCACATGCGGATGAACCTGTCATCATCTCCCGTGGTGGTGTCGGTCCGAATGCCGGGCACACGGTTCAGGTCGGCGACCATGAATACAGTGTCCGGATGGTACCGTCCGGTTTTGTCTATAAAAAAGCAAAGCTCTGTATCGGCAGCGGGGTACTGGTCGATCCAAGAGTCCTCAAGTATGAGGTCGAAACACTGGGTGTCAAAGGCCGGATCTTTGTCGACAAGCGCTGCGGTATCATCACCGAGGACCATATCGCCCGTGACAAGGGCAGCGCGTTCCTTTCAAAGAAGATCGGCAGCACCGGCTCCGGCTGCGGGCCGGCAAACGCCGACCGGGTGATGCGGATCTCCCCGCAGGCAAAGGATGTACCGGAACTTGCCGAGTACCTGCTGGACGTTCCTCTTGCCATCAACAACGCACTGAAGGGTGGCCAGACGGTTCTCCTGGAAGGGACCCAGGGGTTCGGGATCTCGCTCTACTACGGGACCTACCCGTTTGTCACGAGTAAGGACACCTCCGCCTCACAGATCGCCGCGGACAACGGTGTCGGCCCGACAAAAATTGATGATGTGATCGTGGTATTCAAGGCCTACCCGACCCGGGTGGGCGAAGGGCCGTTCTCCACCGAGATGACCTCGGAGAAATCAGACGCGATGGGCATTCAGGAGTTCGGTACGGTCACCCACCGGAAGCGCCGGATCGGCGGCTGGGACGGCAAGATGGCCCGGTACTCTGCGATGATCAACGGCTGCACGCAGGCAGCGATCACCGGGATAGACCGGATAGACAAGGCCTGTTTCGGGCTCACCGAATACAGTAAACTCACCAAAAAGGCAAAAGATTTCTTAAAAACCGCCGAAAACGACATCTGCTGCCCCATCACACTCATCTCCACCGGGCCGGAACTCACCCAGATTATCGATATCAGGAAAGAATACGCATGAAACGCTCGCTCATGGACATCCTCTGCTGCCCGGTCTGCAAGGGGGATCTCAGGCTCCGTGTCGATACAGAGGATGAGAAGGAGATCCTTGAGGGCAACCTGCACTGCGCTACCTGCAATGTGGACTATCCTATCAACGAGGGGATCCCCAATCTCCTTCCCCAGACCCCCAGATAACCGGTGACATCATGCATCTCCTGCTGCCCGTTGGACTTCTGGCGATCGCAGATAATCCCCCGGCAGAGGAGATGATGACCGAGATCTATCTCAACCGGTCGGGCATCAATACTATCGAAGTTCCCCGGCAGAATGCACATGTGGAGTGCGGGAGTAGCCTTAGGATCCGGTTTGTGAACCGGGGCGCCCCCATCCACATAACTGCAACCACATCCAATGCCGGGATGTTCACGGATTTTTTCCACGAGAACATGTACGTGATCGATGAAGTGGTGCTCGGCATACCGTTGCGGAAAGAATGCGCCCCGGGCTTTTTTGACATTGACATAATCGCCGGCTATGGCGCGATGAAAGCTGCCCTGCGGGTCGAGGTCATGGTAAAGCCCAGCCGGGGAGAACAGGCACTGAAGAAAGAACCCCCCGTCCAGCCTGAAGCCCACGGCAGGCCGCATCTCCTGATGGTAGCGATGGCGATCGGCCTTATCCTGTATAGCACCTGGTACTATACCAAAATGGAGATCTTCAACATCGCGGCATTCATCGCCCTCATTGTCGGTGCACTGTTCGTATGGTACCGACAGACCTGATCCTTGCCGGCGCCGTTCTCCTTCTTGCGCTGGCGGTAGACCGGCTGATGGGCGATCCGCATTCACCCTACCACCCGGTCGCACTTCTCGGCCGGTTCATCGGCTGGTGGGGCCGGCCTGCCTGGTATTCCCCCAGATTCCAGCGTGCGGCCGGAATTTTCTTCTGGCTTGTCACGGTCTGCATCTTTGCCCTCCCGTTCTTCCTGTTTGACCGGTATGCCCCGTGGCTGGTATTTCTCATCGGTGCACCATTTCTCCTCAAATGCTGCTTTGCGTGGCGCTCCCTTGAGGAGCATTCCGTTGATGTCGTGGCAGCACTGGAAAGCGGTGTCGATGCGGGCCGTGAACTGGTGAAACTGATGGTCTCCCGGGAGACTGCACAGCTTGATGCTGAGCACATCCGGTCGGCTGCCTATGAGTCTGCGACCGAGAACCTCACCGACAGCATTGTCTCCCCCCTTTTTTATTTCGCCCTGCTCTCCGTTTTCGGCCTCGGGCTTGCGGGGGCAGCGGTTTTCCGTGCCGCAAATACGATGGATGCGATGCTCGGGTACCGGGACGAGCGGACCCGGATCGGCTGGTGCGCCGCACGGATGGATGACGTCCTCAACTACATCCCTGCCCGGATCACAACGTT
>JACTVF010000169.1 GCA_019695435.1 Methanoregulaceae archaeon
GTTCTTCCCGCCCGTCCAAACCCAGCAAGGACCAAGTTCGGGACACAACTCGGGAATGGGCCCGAGCTTGTCTACCTTTCCCAGAAGCGGTCTTCAATCGGTCGGCGTGCGGGCCCCGGCATAACGCCATGTTATCACGACCGACCGGGGTACGGGCTGGCATGGCCTTCATTCTTCCGTTGGCGGGTTTCGATGCGGTCCAGAGAGTCCTGGGCCTTGGTCGGCTGGGTAGTTGCCCGATCGATCCTATCAATCTTGTCGGCTAGGCTTGACCCCCCGTTGGGGCTCAGGTGCTCGAGCACCGCCTGCATGTATCCGCTCAAGATGTCCATGTGCCTGGAGGCCGCATCCTGGTGATACCGCGCCTCGTTGAGGCGCTCGAGGATGGTCGTGATCTGCTTTCCCTGGTTGGCGGAGTCGACCAGGAGCCCGTTGATCTGATGGCGCGGCGGGTCCGCGGGGCGCCCGAATATTGCCTCGCGGATGAGGGTCATCGTGTGCTTGTCGTCGCCGCGCTCTTTTAGGTAGGAGCGCCACTGGCGAAGACCTATCCCCGCAATCCCTACGACCACGGAAATAATCATGGCCAGCGAGGCCCAGATGGCAATTTCCGTAGTCACTGGGTTTAGTTTACCAGCCACTGAATGCCGTCAAGGCCTGGAGTCCCCCCGGCGGTGAAGTAGAGACTCAAGACGCCAGTGGTGGTGACATGCACGACCGTCGCGTCGTTGGCGACGGAGGAGGTGACCCCGCTGGCGTTCACCGTGTACGGCGGCCAGAACTGCGGCGGTAGCGTGCTGCACAGCTGCGTCCCCGAGGCACCAGACTGGACGGTGCCGCCGAGGTACACGACGTTGCCGATGCGCCGGATGCCGGCGTCGGTCCCGCCGGCGGGGCCGTTGTCGTTGACCCAGCTGTTGAGGTAGCCGATGGTGAAAAAGGCCACCCAGCCGGTGTCGTACGAGTTCTGCGTCGCTTGTGCGAGCATCCATGCGGTCTCAGAGTCCATCAGCTCACCAACCACTTGACGCCGTCGAGGCCCGGGTTTGTCCCGGAAGGAAAGTAGACGCTCATAACGCCGCCGGTGGTGACGTGAACCAACACCGTGCTGTTGGCCGTCGCGGTGTTGACGCCGGCGGCGTTGATCGTGTATTTCGGGGAGAACAGGGTGGGAAGCGCGCTGCACACCTGGGAACCAGACGCTCCACCGGTGATCGTTCCGGCCAGGTAGACCACGGGGTAGATGAGGCGGATCGCCGCGTCCGAGCGCGCCCCGCCCGGGCCTCCGGCGGTCGCCCAGCTGTTGAGGTAGCCGATGGTGTACAGCGCCAGCCAGCCGCTGTCGTACGCCGACTGCGCGTAGTTGGTGAGTATGACGAGCGCATCGGAATCCATCAGTTCACCAGCCAGGAGATGCCGTCGAGGCCCTGCGCTGTGCCACCAGACCAACCGATGACGAACACGCCGGCGGTTGTGACGTCAGCGACACCCGTGGTGTTCGAGGTTACCGTGGTGACGCACGCCGCGCGCACCGTTGTGATGGGCCTAAACATGGCCGGGAACGCGCCACATATCTGGTTGCCCGAGGTCCCGCTTGTGATCGTGCCGCCCATGTACACCACGTTGCCGATGCGCCGAATGCCGGCCTGGGTTTGCGTGGCGGCCGGGCCGGCTACGTTGGCCCACGAGTTCTGGTAGACGAGCGTGTTGAACGCCAGCCAGCCGGTGTCGTTGTACTTCTCGAGGGCGTTCGCCAGCAGCCAGAGGAGCTCGGAGTCCATCAGATCAGACTCGTGATCTCAGAGAGCGTGACGAACTGCTGGGCCGTGGCGCCGACATAGGTCGTAGTGTACTCAAGCAGTTGCGACCCAACGACGCTCTGGCCGAGCAGCACTGGCACCTTCGCCGTCACCGTGGACGGGTTCGAGAGCGTCACGTCAACACCGTTGACCGCGATGGCGACCGTGTTGTTCGGGATCCCGAGGCCGGTGATGACCATGCCGGGCGACACCTCGTCCTGGTGGTCCATCACCATCAGCTGCGAGCCCTTGGTCAGCTGGCCCTTGGAGTGCGTCTGGGGCGCCCACTGCGTGCACTGCAGGAGCATGTTGGTCGGCGAGTCAACCCAGAAGGTGGCGTACCGAGCATCGGTGTCTTCGATGAACGCCATCAGCTGGCTGCCGAAGCTGACCTCGTTGAAGATCAGCACCGGCATGTAGTGGGCGCTCGCGACCCAGGTGTTCCCGCCATCGGTCGAGGTCTTCGCCACCACCGGCTCGGCGCCGCGCGTGGACATCACCACCGAGCACCCGTTGGACAGGTTCCCGTTGGCCCCCGAGACCACAATGTGGTACATGCCGGTGTTCGTGAGCCCAGAGATCCCGATGGGCACCGTGATCCAGTTACAGGGGTACGCGAATTGCAGGTAACTTGCGGTGCCGGACGGGTTGCAGGTGAACAGCGCAGCCGACCCATCGGGGTTGTCGATCACGGCGATGGCGTTGTTGCCCGGCGAGGTCTCGTTGACCAGGAAACCCCACGGGGAGATCCCATCATTGGCCGAGATCGCGATGGTCTCCTGGTTGAGAACCAGCGACCCCAGCGCGCCACCGGTCATCGCCAGTGCGTACGACGGTGTCGAGACGCGCTCCCACGGATTGCCGGCCACGATGCCACCCGCCGCGCTCAGGGCGTAAATCTGGTTAGCACCCTGGAGGTAGACCGTCCCTGCCAGGCTCTGCCACTGCGAGCGAACGATCCCTCCTGTGACGTCAATGTTCTCTGGGAATGCGGCCGCGGCAACCCACGCCGAGGTTGCACCGGAGCTCGTGATGGGCGTGTAGTAGGTGGCGCTGCCCGCGGCGGTGTTGTAACCGGAGTTACCGCCCACCATGTAGACGTAGTCCTGGCCGGCCTGGGTGGTGCAAGTGACGACAGACTGGTAGGTGGTCGGTGAAGGGGACGCGGTCATCTGCTGCCACGCGCCCAGGGTTCCGTCCTGCTGGAAGCTCGCGCAATAGAAGTTGACGCCAGCCTGGGCGACGAGCATCTGAGCCGTCGGGCAGTACGTGAGATTCGACCAGCCGTTCTGCGGCAGCACTCCGAGGTAAATCCAGGCGCCCAGGTTTGACCCGTTGTACGGTGCCGCCCATATCTGAGTCGGCCCGCAGGCCCTGATGAGCTCTGCGCCTGATCCGGTTGCCGCGGTAGAGATCGTCCAAGTACTCGTCTGTTGCCCGCCGGCGAGGGTTGTGCTGGTGGGGATATTGACGCCGTCCAGCTCCCACCCGAGCTGCGCGTAGGCGACCAGAGCTGTACCGACACTCGTCAGCGTCGTCGTGCCAGCCAAGGTCGCCGTGGCGGCCTCGTACTGCTGCCCCGCCGCGATCACCCACTGACCAGCGCCCAGGCACCCCCAGCGCACCGGTACCGCACTGCCAAGAGTGGTGAATGGGAACTGCGCGTTGACGTTCGACACCGGCGCCGAGAGCATGATGTCCTGCGGCTCGGGGAAGCTCGAGTTGTTGTACGCCTGTAGAACCTCGTGGGGGATCATCGTGTTCGTGACGAGCGTCCCAATGGCGCCGCCAGAGTCGTTGTACAGCCCCACACTGAGGTCGACGCCGTAGGTGTACGAGTTCGAGTAGCCGCTCGAGCTGGCGTCCGGGTTGGGCTGACGGTTGGTCGTGATCGGGATCCGCAGGTACCCGATGGTCGTACCCGAGAGCGTGATCTTCTGGTCGACCATGACGCCGGAATCGACGATGGTGCCACTGGAGGTGTACTGGCCGAGCGTCTGATAGGCGGCGATGTTGCCCAGGTAGAACGGGTTGCCGGCCAGGACCCCCTGGAAGATCGACGTGATGCCGTGCAGCGTCAGGAACTGGGTGATCGCGTTTTCGGTCTTCGCCGACAACGGGCGCTGCGGGTTCCACTCTGGTGGGTGGGTGGTCGGGTAGGTCGTCGACGCGCCCGAGTATGCGTCCGGGCCGCCGAGAATGCTGCGACCAAGAACCCCCCTGCCGAGAATGCCAGACGACTGGCTCATGGCCTACTGGGCCACGATGACAGCGGCGGCGCCCAGGTAGAACCCCGAGGTCATCGTTGCCGTCGGTGCGTACGTCTGTCCAGGCGTCAGGCCCGGGTTCTCAGCCAGCAGGTTGTTCGATCCGGAACCCAGTGTGTACGTGAACCCGGACGTCGAGCCGGCGACCATAGCTGCGGACCCGAACAGGAAGCCCCAATACAGGCCCCCGTTGACCGGGGCCAACAGGCTTGGGAAGGTCACGGCCGTACCGGCCGACGCCTTCGAGGTGTCCACAGTGTTGACCGACGGGAGCCCGGTGGGTCCAACCCCGACGGAGAAGATCGTGCCAGCCGATGGCTTCATCTCGTCCACGATGACCTTGGGGGAAGTCGCGGTGCCGCTCCAGAGCGGGGTGACGGTCGTCGTTCCGGTCGAAGCCGAGACCCCCTTCCAGATCGTGATCGACTCCGAGCCGCCCGGCGACGGGAACATGGCGACAGGCGCCGTGTCCCAGGTGACCCTCGAGGACGTGTCGGTCATCTGGCACGGGTAGTTCTGGTATGGCGTGATGCCAGAGACGCCGGTTACAACCCCGACCATCATCACATCGCCGACGTTGGCAATCGTGATCGCGCCGGTCGTTGTCCCGGTGACCGGAAACCCAGCCTGCCGGGTGAAGGTGACCTCGGTGCGGGTCGTCGAGGTAACGCGCTTGTCGATGATGTTGCCGGAGGAAATGGAGGCCGCGGTCCCGGGCACGTAGATTTCGGCCAAAAGGACCCCGCCGGACGGGATCGCCGGCTTAACGGGGGCGTTCGCGGTGCTCGCGCGGGTCCACCCCAAGGTGCCCGATGCGGCGCCGGCGGTGACCGTGATCGATCCAGCGGCGTTGATGGTGACGATGTCCTTGCGGTCGGTCGCAGACGCCGTCGAAACTACGCCGGTGCCCCCGGCGTAGGTGTAGACGTTCGGCCCGATGGTGTACTGGCCAGCCGAGATGCCGAGGCCAAGGGTGCCGGTCGACGTTACAGCCAGGCCGGTGATGACACCGTTGCCAGCATCGGTCGCCGCGACGGCCGCCCAGTCGGTTGCGTCAGGGACGGATTGGCCGTCGTACGACGGCGAGGACTCAATGTTGGGGATCGTGAAGCCCATCTAGGCCGCCGAGGTCAGGAGGGATGCGCCGGTCAGCGCCGTGCCGGAGTACGTGGTTCCAGAATACGTCAGCGCACGATGGGAAGCTACACCAACTCCTGGGTAACTCCACACCGCAGCGGATCCGGTGTACAAGCCTATCTCATCAACGTAGTGCGCCTCGCTTGCGGCGCCGGTCCCGACGACGTACACGAACACGAGCGCGAACACGGCCAAGGCCGGCGCGGTAGCCGTCACCGAGGTCGCGGTCCACCCGGTGCCGGCCTCGGCGATTGGCGTGCCGGACGAGCTGGAGATCACCGATCCAGACGCGTTGTACCAGGTGATCCCGCAGTACACGTTGCGCGTGGCGCCACTGCCGTTGAACTGGGCGCTGGCGGTGTAGGGGTTCCCGGCGACCAC
>JACTVF010000170.1 GCA_019695435.1 Methanoregulaceae archaeon
TTCTGTTGCCCAAAAGAGCGGAATTTCCGGGAGCAGTGCTGCAGCAGTCCTCATCTCGGGAAGTGCCGTCATACTTCTCATAGTGGCCCTGATCCTCAATATTGTTGCACTCTACTCCCTGAAGGTGGTATATACAAAAGCAGCCGCCGGTTTCACGATTGTCGCGGGTCTGGGGTTTCTTGTCGCAGATATTATCCAGTACGGCGTATTCCTGCATGGTGCCGCCGGGTGGTGCATCCCAATCGGGATTCCTGCGATCCTTGTCCTGGGCATCTGGGGATACCGTACGGATTTTGATGCTGAAGATCTCCAGCAACCCGTGATGCCGGTCGCGTCCCGCAAAGAGGTACAGGAAACCGACACCTTCCGTTCTCGTTTCGGGAAGATCCTGCACACCCAGGACATCATCAGCCTTGTCATTCTTTCGGTTCTGGTAAAAGCGGTTGTTTTTTTTGCCGGCATGGTGCCCAATATCTCCTTTACAGTCATTACGGGCGACCTCACCCTGTATCACTGGTATGCAACCACCCCGTTCCTCGGGATATTCCCGTACGTGAACTATTACGTCCCCTACCCCCAGCTCTTTTTTGTGCCGGTGTTTCTTGCGGTGATCCCGGTCCTCGGCATGCAAAACCCAGTCGATTACTTCTACTCGTTTTCGGCGCTCATGGTCCTGGTCGACACCGCGACCCTGATCTGTGTCTATTCCCTCGCATGCAGGTTTTTCGGGAGAGAGAGGGCATTTCTCTCCGGCCTGCTGTATGTGACCGCCATTGCCGCCGCATATTTTGTCCCGATAGAGTTTGACGCGGTCCCGACGTTTTTGATGGTCTTCTCGCTCTGGCTGTTTCTCTCCCGAAAAACGGTCGCATCGTATCTCTCCGCGACGGCAGCGACGCTCACGAAATGGTTCCCGGCCTGCTGCTTCCCGTATTACCTGGTCTATGCCTATAAAAAAGGGCAGGATTCAGGCTCCCTCAAAAAATCAGTGGGCATATCTGTTCTTTTTGCCGTTGTGGTTATTGCGCCGTTCCTCATCCTGAATTCGTCCGGTTTCCTCAACACATACCAGACCCATTTTTCCCGGGCACCTGAGATCCACAGCCTGATCTATTATCTGGATACGGTATCCTCATTTGTCTTTCACGTCAGCCCGTTTGATGCGTGGTCCCTTCCGATCCTTGTCATCGGGGAACTCGCCCTGCTCTGGTGGTACTTCCGGTACCTGGACAAAGAGCCGCTCACGCTGGTGTACCTTATTTTTATGAGTCTCTTTTTCTTTGTCCTCACAAACAAGGTTTTCAGCCCAAACTACCTCATCTGGCTCACGCCGTTTCTTGCCCTGATCCTGATGCAGTCCCCCCGGCGGATCCTCTTGTTCTATCTCGCACAGGTCATCGTCTATCTTGAAACACCGGTGCTTTTCAATATTGTCTATGCACCATTAACCTTCGGTGTCGATCCCCACTTATTATATACGGTTTTTGACCGCTCCCTTCCTTCGTTGTCGTTCATTTTTTACACGATCAAATTCGGGATATTTTTTGTCATATTCTGGGTGTGTTTCTGTGACCTGAAAAAGAACCACCAAGCACATGACTCCACAGAACCTCCTGCCGCATGTCCGCAGGAATGACCCGTGCGTAACGCTTACCAGTCCAGGTCTTTTTGATCTGCCTTGAGGGGATGAAGGTTGGCGGTCTTCTATGATTTTATTGAGATGAATACGCATCAAGACCCCATGCGTCCTACCTGTGAGAGGGAAAGTGGACTCGTCAAATAATCTCTTCGTTCATGCCGGAAAGCAGGTTTTGTACATGAACGTCCTTGTGGTGTGAAAATGCTCCCGTCAATTACTCCTTCATCGGCTTGGCAAACCGGCACGCTTCCTTTGGCACCACCACCTCGAACCGCGCCCCCCTGCCCGGCTCTCCGGTCTCTTTGATCGTGATACCGGTAATGTCGAGAATCTCCCGGGCAAGGGCTAAACCAAGCCCGGTGTTCTTCCCAAACCCCCGATCGAATATCCGCTCTTTCTCCTCAGTGACTACACCATTGCCATCGTCTTCACATACAATGAGCCCAACTTCGTTGCGTGCCTCAAAAGAGAACCGGATTGTCGTGATCCTGCCCCCATGCCGCAGAGCATTATCTATCAGGTTGAAAAAGACCTTGGCAATCAGCGGATCGGCGAACACTTCAAGGTTGGCAGGAAGGTCGTTTTTGAGCGTGACCTGTCCGAGCGTGGCATTCTTTCCCACACTATTCACGAGAGCCTGAAGATCCTGCCAGACTGCAGCATGGACACCGATCTTCTCGTATTCTTTGGTGAACCGGATCATGGCGGTGATCTGGCTGCTTGCCTCCATGAGACGGGAGAAATAGTTTTCAACCGAGGGATCGGGCATTTTTATGCGTAACAGTTCGGCAAACCCGTTCAGTACCTGAAGCTGGTTGTTGATGTCATGGCGGGTGATGCTTGAAAGAAGGTTGAGCTGCTTGTTTGCCCGCAGGATCGCATCCTCCATGCGTTTCCGGTCGGTGATATCCTTCATCGAGATGAGGATGGCAGGAGAATTCTGGAACTGGATTCGCTTCCCGATGCTCTCAACCCAGATCCGCCGGCCGGTGGCAGTGATGGCCCGGTAATTCATGGGATAACTATCGATCCCCTGTGCAACCTGGCTGAAGTCGTGGAGAACCTGGGATCGTGATTCAGGAGCAATATACTCCATGACGTTTGTCATACCAGACCGATGAGATTCGCCCCCCGCATCGAAAATATTCGCCAGCGCCCGGTTACCAAAGAGAATCTCGCCGGTCAAGGCAACAATCAGGATGCCGTCCAGTGAATTCTCGACGACCGTCCGGAATTTCTCCTCGCTCTCCCGCATGGCATCTTCCGTCCGTTTCCTGTCGGTGATATCCCGGACCACCCCTACCATCACCCGTTTTCCCTGGAGACTGACGACATGGTTATTGATCTCGACAGGAACAATGGTTCCGTCCTTTCTCCGGTGCTCGGTCTCGAAAATGGCATGGCCGGTCGTGGATAATTCACCGATGATATCTGTGAAAGGCCGGCTATGGTATCCGGTGGCAAAATCGAGAGGGCCCTGAGCCAGCAGTTCTTCGCGGGTATACTGCAGCATACGGCAGGCGAATTCATTTACTTCTATAAATTTTCCGGGCTTCCCATCCGGTGTAATCTCGTTGATGTGGAGTCCATCATGTATCGTGTCAAAGATGCCCCGGAACTTTTCCTCGCTCTCCCGCAGTGCCTCCTCCGCCCGTTTATATTCACTGATATCCTCGTAGGTTCCCAGGATGCCGATAATTGTCCCGCCTGGATCCCGCAGCGGGATTTTGCTGGTCCGCAGCCAGATCCGTTTCCCGTCCGCTCCGGTCTGGGGCTCCTCGTACCCGATTTTCGGTATACCGGTATCGATAACCTTCCGGTCATCGGTACGGTACATCTCAGCCTGCTCCCTCCATGCCAAATCGAAATCTGTCTTCCCGATCAGGTCAGCGGGAGCTGATAACCCGGCGTCGCGGGCAAAGGGTTCGTTGCTTCCCTTGAACCGGAGATCCACATCCTTCCAGAATACCCGGACCGGAACGGTATTGAGCACCTCAGCAAGCATCTGCTGTGATTCAGCGGTCCGCTTCTGCAGGGCGACCATACTGTCAAACTGCCCACGGAGTTCTTCTCCCTGTGCGGTGATCAGCTCGTATGCCCCCCGGAGTTCTGTCTCGGACTTCTTGCGTTCAGTGATGTCGGTGGAGACCCCGAGCACGGCCTGCTGGTTGTTGCCAAGCGTGGTGATAGGGACCTTGATTGTCTGGAGGATGTGGTGATTCCCGGATGCATCGGTAAAGGGCTCCTCCGGGATAACCTTGGTTATTCCCGTTGTCATGACTTCGCGGTTGTCATCGAGCATTTGCCGGAGTTCCGTGGTGTTCCCGTGGAACCGGGCCTGAGGTTTTCCCACGATTTCGGCCACAGTTGTGTTGTAATACCGGGCGACCGCCCGGTTTACGAGAAGAAAATTCCCGTCACGGTCATTCGCAAAGATCATGTGAGGGACCAGATCGATGATCTGCCTGAGCTGGGCCTCGTTCTGTCTGAGCGATTCCTCCGCACGCCTTTTCAGGACCGCATAACGAATCTTGTTTGAAAGCTCGGCAAACTGGCTCTGGGGCTCCCCGCCTTTCTGGAGATAGAAATCAGCTCCCTCATTCAGGGCCTGGATAACGACATCCTCACGACCCCGCCCGGTAAAAAGAATAAACGGGAGAATATTTCCCGTAGTCCTTACCTCTTTTAAAAATTCGATACCATTCATTCCTGGCATCTGGTAATCAGAAATGACGGCATCGTACGGCGTTGAACTCAGCAGAGTAAGGGCGGCCGGGGCAGAGGTGATCGTGTCAACGATGAACTGCCCGCTCTTTTCAAGAAAGATTTTGCCGATCTCAAGCATGTCGGGTTCATCATCAACATACAAAATGGAAATCATTTCAATTCATGACCGGTTCGTTTGTCATTTCAATTCTTTCTTAAAACCTGAAGAACCTTAGTACATCCCATTCAAACCGTACAAGATGACAGGAGCTCGGCAGGAGGCATCGGATGCTCTGATGGGACATAATGAAGATAATATCATAGGTAGTCTTCAATGCCGGGTAACCCCATGTCTTTTCGTTGCAACAGGATACCCCCCTGAAAAACGGAAGCCGGGATCCGGCACTTTTTTCCTCCCCGCTTTTTCCCGGTGCCCGTCAGCGGTCTGGATGGAACGAGGAGACGATCACTGAAGGACAAACAATTCCCACCCTGGTGCCGTTATACCGCAGAAGTTTCTGGCGTACTGGCAGCGACAGGCTCGATCCTGACCAGGACAATGGATCCGGCCTTCCTGGTAGAGATGAGAAGATCGATCGGCCGGGTCTGATCCGGATCTCCCTGCTGGAGTACGGCGGGACACCGATCGACCGGCTCACCGGTCTCATACGTTGTGCGGACAGCGTTCCGGATCACACAACCGGAACACATGACCGTTCTTCCGCATCCGCCGGGCTGCCCCGGGTGAGTGCATCTGAGGGAATTGGCGGTGAAAATGCCAAGGATCGGGTCGAGTGACCTGCCGATAAACATGACTGCATCTAAGTTTGTATCATGAACCCGTGCATCCTCGTTGACAAGGATCACCGGTGCATCGAGCATGTCAAGATATCGGGCAATATCTACACCCACCTTTGAAAGAACACGCCGGGAGCAATCGTTACAGATGCCATGGCTGATCGCTTCCCCGGGTGAATCACCCGGGTTTATCACGGTATGACAATAGGCACAGACTCGCTTCATTTGCACATCTCTGTGAACATGGTCATACCGGCGGCAATAAAAGCACAAGGATTTTGGAAAAAAATACCACAAATTTTTCCATGATCTGCACGAAGACGCAAAAAGAGACGCCCATATAGTGGACTCAAAAGGAACCGCAGGTATTCATGCGGGAATCAATCCCCCGGACGAAGATCCGGAAAATGAGCGTGAAATGATGGCAAAAAT
>JACTVF010000171.1 GCA_019695435.1 Methanoregulaceae archaeon
AGGCTTTCCCGGCTTGACGGCGACGCCGTGGAAAAGCAGCGTGCCAAGTGAGGAGATGACCTCTGCGGTAAAATCGCGGGTACCGGCCGAAGATCCTGCAGAAATGAGCACAAGGTCGTTTGCCGATACTGCGGACTGGAGCGCATCTTTTATAATTTCCTTTTCATCACGGGCTATAGGCAGGCTGGTACAGTGTGCTCCCATTGCATTAAGGTAGACCTGTGCCATGATCGTGTTACTCTCCACGACCTGCCCCGGTCCCGGCCGTACCCCTAGAGGGACAAGTTCTGATCCCGTGGGTATAATCCCGACATTCGCGGTCCTGACCTCAAGACTCGTGATCCCGTACGTGGCGAGTGCGCCGATATCAAAGGCCCGGATCACGTGTCCCCGGGGGATGACCAGTCTGCCTTTCTGGATATCCTCCCCGGCCGGCCGTATGTGCTGGGCTGGGCTTGCGGATTTGCGGATCTGGAAACCGTCACTCTCCTGCCACGTGTCTTCGATCATGATTACCGCATCGTATCCCCGGGGAATCACGTTGCCGGTGTTTACCCGGGCAAAATCCCTTATGGTGAATGGGGTCTGATCGCTTGCGCACAGGGTATCCCGGCTTTTTACGGCAATGCCGTCCATTGCGGCAAGGCTGACTTCGGGTACAGTATAGGGTGCGTATACAGGTGTTGCGACAACACGTCCGAGAGACTGGTCCACCGGGACGATTTCCCTGCGGTCAGGTACGGAAAATGACGTTTTAAGGAGATGCAGGGCATTTTCGAGAGAACAGAGCGAAAGGTATCTTTTTACCATGCCGTCTCACCGGACCGCTCGTGTTTCTTCGAATTCATATGCTGTCACCATCTGCATCTGATCTTGTCTTGAAATACTAATATGCCTTTACCGGACAGGACTATTAATTAAAATAATTTATCTTTACGATCCCCAATAAATGAATCGATAGTGAATCGTACTTAAGGGTGGTCGATTCCGGAAAACAGAATTGTCTCTGGGGATACTTCAGATTGTCCTCTTGCACCCGGAGGATGCAGCTGCCTCTGCTACGGCCAGTGCCACGGCCCGGGTCACACCCTTGTCAAGGATACTGGGCAGGATATGTCTGCGGTGAGGTTTCCGGACGCACCCGGCGATTGCATGGGCGGCTGCGATCTTCATCTCATCGGAGATACGGGTGGCGCAGGCATCAAGCGCCCCCCGGAATATGCCCGGGAATGCAAGCACGTTGTTGATTTGGTTCGGGAAATCACTGCGGCCGGTCCCGACCACTGCCGCCCCTGCCTCTGTTGCCGCATCGGGCCAGATCTCCGGCACCGGGTTTGCCATGGCAAAGACGATGGGATTCTCATTCATCGACCGGATCATGTCCTGCGTGATAATACCGGGTGCCGAGACGCCTATAACGACATCTGCCCCTTCCATTGCATCGGCAAGCGAGCCGGTCCGTCCCGCTTGATTGGTCTCCTCGCTTAAGATGAACTTGTACTTATTCTGGTAGAGCCCCTCGCGCCGGCGGTGGATGATCCCCTTTGTATCGCAGACAGTGATCTCGTGGACCATCGTGCAGACAAGCGGGTCGTAGCCTATGCATCTGAGGAGCCGGGTGATGGAGTAGCCTGCTGCCCCGGCGCCGCAGACCACGATGTTGAGATCTTCGAACTTCCGTCCGGTCACCCGACAGGCATTGAGCAGCGCCGCAAGGACGACCACCGCGGTGCCGTGCTGGTCATCATGCATGACCGGTATGCCGATATCCTGAAGGGCGTCCTCGACTTCAAAACATTTTGGGGCCGCGATGTCTTCAAGATTGATCCCGCCAAAGACCGGCGCGATGTTTTTTACCTGGTCAACAAAGTCGGTCTCGTAACTCTCAAAGCAGATGGGAAATGCGTCGATCCCGGCAAACTCCTTGAAGAGGATCGCCTTGCCCTCCATCACCGGGATGGCTGCATTCCCGCCGATATTCCCAAGGCCAAGGACGGCTGATCCATCGGTCACGATCGCAATGGTATTTGCCTTGAGGGTGTAGCGGTACGCCAGGTTCCGGTCCTGTGCGATCCTGCGGCAGACTTCAGCAACACCGGGAGTATAGGCACGGGCCAGATCATACCGGTTCCTGAACGGGACCTTGGAGCGGATCTCCAGTTTACCGCGATACCGTGCATGAAGTGCAAGGGATTCCCGGTAGAGATCATCGCTGCCAGCAGTAAATCGCATCTCCTCTCTCCTTGTACGAGAAGAGCGTAGCGAAACATAATGAACCTTGCCCACATGGAGGCAATTGTATTCACATTTTCCAGATATTTCGGCTCCCGGAAAAATCCGCAGGAATCGACTCGGTTCACACCAGAATCAGGAAAATCGGAGTTATCCAGATACAGTGCGAGGGACGGTATCTTTGTCCTACCCATTATGATGAACACCGCCGTTCCCGAAGGGACGCCCCCCGCGGTGGATCAGAACTTGCAAAAAACCTTCTCGCCCCGCCGTGCCCCGGAGGGGCCCTGATGCGGGGAGACCTCATTAGCGTGTATCAAATGCTCTGGTCCGGGTTTTAACCGGCCTAATCTCCACCCGTTTTTCCATAGCGATGCCCAAGACACAGGCAAGATGCAATTCCTTCCCTGAACTCTCCATAGCACATGACAGGGTGCCGGAGACCGGACTATTATTTCCTGAACAATTTTGCTGCAATCTCTGCAACATACCGTTCCTGGTACCGGGCGCCGGCAAGTTCCGGTCCGCTCGGCCACCGTTTTTCGTCATTGCCGGCAATCGTCGAAGCCCCATAGGGGGAGCACCCCATAACCTCATCCGTCCGGGTTTGGTCTGCAAATGCATACGGCAGGCCGACAATAATCATGCCGAGGTGGGAAGTGTCGTGTGTACGCTCAGGATCGTTGACTCCTGACTTCCGTGCTGGGTGCCCGAGCTGGTAAAGACGCTCCCGACTTTTCCGACAAGGGCCCCTGCCTTCCAGATGCCACCCGTCGCATCGAAGAACTGGCGCATCTGGCCGCACATGTTGCCAAACCGGGTGGGGGTACCGAAAATAATTGCATCAAACTCCGTGAGTTCCCGGGGCGTACAGACCGGCACCTTTGAAAATTCCTTCTGGAACTGTGCTGCCCCGGTCTTTTCCAGCACTTCCTGTGGAAGTGTCTCGGGCACACGCCGGAGCACCACTTCAGTACCAGGTACGCTTCGGGCTCTCTCTGCCTCTGCTTCTGCCATGCGGTGAATGTGACCAAACTGTGAGTAGTATACGATGGGCAGTCTCATTTTTGATCTCCCGGTACCAGGGTAGCGCAACAGGGATTAAAGAGATGCTGATGAAATGGATTTTTCTGTCGCAGGGTTGTTTCTGCTGAGAAGACTTTTATATCGGGTAATTTTCTGTTTCTTTCAGAACCATGAATAGCATGGTTTGACCCGGCAAAGATACTGACAAGTTACATTTTAATACGTTAATGAACAAAATTATACATCAAGGTATAACCCGGTTACCGTTCCGGGAGACGCCGGCTGCACATCCTGTGTGGCCTGTAAGTGCCTGTTCATATTACTGATGTGATGTACCATGAAGTCAAAAGATATTGCTATAGTCGGCATTCTCCTTGCTGTCGGTGCGATCCTGCGATATTTCCTTGCAATGCTCCATACGCCGCTCACGCCCAACATGATCATTGCGTTTTACTGTCTTGCTATCATCCTGATCCAGCCCAAAGTCTACGAGGCGCTTGGGATCGGCATCGTAGCCGGTATCCTGTCGATGCTGATCTCAAGCTCGATGTTTCCTCCGGCAAACCTTATCAGCGAACCGCTGGGCGCACTGACCTGCTTTGGCCTCTACGCGCTCCTGAAGTCCCGGACAAAGTTTGCTCCGACAGCGACGACGTTCATTTCGACGCTGGTAAGCGGCTTCTCGTTTGCTGCGATTGCGATCCTCTGTGTCGGTGCGACCATCCTTTCCAAGTATAATGGCAACCTCGGTAACTTTGTGATCGTTTTTGTCCCGATCGTTGTCATAACTGCCGTATTTAATGCGATCATCGTCCAGATCCTCTACCTCCCCTCAAGCAGGGTACTGGTGAGAGGACAGGAATGATCGAGCTCAAAGACGTCAGTTATACGTATCCTCATACGGTGCAGGAAGCCCTGCACCGTTTATCCCTTGTGCTTGATGCGGGCCGCTGCATTATGGTGACCGGTCCCTCCGGTGCCGGGAAGACCACGCTCTGCCTTGCCGCGTGCGGGATCCTCTCTCACGAGTACGGCGGGAAGAAAGCGGGCCTGGTAACGATCAACGGCAGGAACGTTGCGGATTACACCGGGCTCTCCGATATCGCGAAGAATGTCGGGATCGTCTTTGACGATGCCGAGGCGCAGATGATCTTCACGACCGTCGAGGAGGAGATCCTCTCTGCACTCGAGTACCGGGGCCTTCCCCCGGACGAGATCGAAAAGCGTCTGGCCTCGATCATGGAGGTCACGTCCCTTTCGGCGCTTAAGGATCGTTCCCCGCACAACCTCTCCGGCGGCCAGAAACAGCGGGTCGCTCTTGCGGCGACGCTGGCGCTGGGGAATGACGTCCTTATTCTGGACGAGCCTACGTCGGAGCTCGACGAACACGCGACCCGGCGGATTGTGGCAATCCTGTCAAATCTCCGGCGCGAGGGCAAAACCCTCCTCATTGTCGAGCACAAGTATGTGCATTTCCGGGATATTGTTGACACCCTTGTCGTCATGGAACATGGCACCATTTCGGCCATCGGTCCGCCGGAAGATGTGCTTAAAGACGAGCGAATCAAAAAGATTGTTATCCCGGACCTCACCGATATCAAAAACCGTGTCCTGCCCTCTCCATCGGCTCCCTTTACCGGGTCCTCCGCCATACCGGCAATTTCGGTCCGGAATGTCTCGTATTCATACGATGGTGTCCCGGCCCTGCACGATGTCAACATCGGGATTTCTGCCGGTGAATTTGTTGCAGTTGTCGGTGAGAATGGTTCCGGCAAGACAACGCTTGTCAAGCAGTTTAACCGGCTGCTCACCCCGACTACCGGAGATGTCGTCGTCAACGGCAAAAACACCCGGGACTGTACAATCACAGAACTGGCCCGGGATGTAGGTCTGGTATTCCAGAACCCGGATCACATGTTCTTTGCCGATACGGTAAAAGACGAGATCGCATTCGGGCTTGCGAATCTTGGGATCGGGAACGAAGAGACCGTGATCGATACGGCGCTGGACGAAGTCGGGCTCCTGCACACAAAGACGCTCTATCCCCGGTGGTTATCCCGGGGTGAGCGGCAGCGGTTGGCCATTGCCTGCGTAGTCGCCATGCAGCCCGCGATCATCGTGCTTGACGAACCCACGACCGGCCTCGACGGGGACGAAGCCCGTCTTGTAATGGAGATTCTCAAAAAACTCCAGTTGAGGGGGCATACGATTGTTGTCATCACTCATAACCGGGACATAGCACAGTACTGTGCAGACCGCATAATCACCATGGACGAGGGA
>JACTVF010000172.1 GCA_019695435.1 Methanoregulaceae archaeon
GAGATCTACTTCCCCCCGTACGGGAACGCAGAAGTGCAGGAGATCATGAAGGCCCGGGTGATGCAGGGCTTCTTTAACGGCGTCATCAGCGATGCGATGCTGGACCTCGTCGTGGAGCAGACACAGAAGAGCGGCGACCTAAGAGTGGGTATCGATCTCCTGAAACGGGCCGCCCTCAATGCGGAGCGTGCCGCACGGCGCAGCATCGACCGGGAGGATATCTGCGGGGCGTACGAGGTATCGAAGTACCTGCACCTTGAATATACGATCAGGACGCTCAAGGATGAGGAGCGCAAAATCCTTTCGTGTCTTGCCAAGGCAAGTGCAGCGGGATCCGGGATGAACGCCGGCGAGGTATACAAAACGATCAAGGAAGAGGTACCGGTTGGCTACACCCGGTTCTACGAGATTGTTAAAAAAATGGACGCAATGCGGCTGGTAAACCTCCAGTACCGTGAGGGAAAGGGCAGGACCCGGGTGATCACCCTCCGCTACGAGCCGGAAAAGGTGCTCGGGTACCTTTCATAAGACCGTTGAAATATTTTCAAAAATCTTATCTATTTGCGACCCCTCTTCTTATGAGACAGGGGTTTTTCTATGTTAAGTGTTAACGAACTGGCACTTGAAATATTTGACAACCTCGCCGATCTGGCCGAGGAGTTTAACGCTGCCTATCATGAACTGGATAATGGCGCACGCATCGTCGATTGTGGTGTAAGTACACGGGGCGGGTACGCGGCAGGGAGGGCCTTTACCGAGATCTGCATGGGCGGTCTTGGCGAGGTCAACTTCCGGATGGGACAGATAAAGGGGTTCCCGCAGCCGTTCATCGATGTAAATACCGATTTCCCGTCGATTGCCTGCCTCGGGGCCCAGAAGGCCGGCTGGACGGTCAAGGTGGGGAACTACTTTGCGATGGGAAGCGGCCCTGCCCGGGCTCTCTCGCTCAAGCCCAAGCACACCTACGAAGTGATCGACTACGAGGATGACTACGACTGCGCCGTGATGTGCCTTGAGTCCGATCACCTGCCAAACGGTGAGGTTATGGAGAAGATCGCAGAGGAATGCCACGTCGATGTGGCCAATACCTGTGCGGTGGTCGCGCCGACATCATCGATTGTCGGATCGATCCAAGTCTCGGGGCGCTGTGTGGAGACGGCGATCTACAAGTTGAACGAACTCGGTTTTGACACCCGGAAGATCACATCTGCTATCGGTACCGCTCCTATCCCGCCGGTACGGGGTGCAAAGCGTGCGATGGGTGTGACAAACGACGCGACCATCTACCATGGCCAGATCCAGCTCACGATGAAGGCACCGGAGATCAAGGACTACCTGGAGAAGATTCCGAGCAACAAGTCCAAGGGGTATGGCAAGCCGTTCAATGATATCTTCAAGGAAGCCGGCTACGATTTCTACAAGATCGATACTTCGCTCTTCTCACCGGCAGAGGTCGTCATCAACGAGCTTTCTGACGGGAGCATCTATCATGTCGGTGCCGTCAATGATGATGTAACCCTGAAGTCCTTCGGATTACAGTAACTTTTTTTTATTTTGTAATTCAGATGTGGTTGAAAACCCTGTGAAATTCTCCTGTTGAAGTGGCCCCGGGGATACTTCCACGGTTACCACTTCACCCAGAACCCCTTGAACTCACCGGTGGATTCACCGTGTGCGACCTGAATCCCCTCTACATGGATTTCAGGCATCCCGTGCGCCCATAAGAGGCGGGTAAACTCGTCAAGTGCCGCAAGCGACCCCTCCGCTATTATGTGGACCGAACCATCCGGCATATTCTGTACCGAGCCATGCAGCCCGAGACGGTGGGCACATTCAGAGACAAACTGCCGGTACCCAACGCCCTGTACTTTTCCGGTTACCACTGCGGCAGCCCTCATCATTCATCCTGATCTGGGAATGCATCGGTTTAAATCCTGTCGTTTTATGCGGGGTTACAGGAGCCGTTTTTTGGTTTTTTTCATCTGGAAAAAGTCATGGGTTTTTCCCCTTGATTTGATGGTCGGGATCTCACAACGACCCCCCGCGGCTTTGGAAACGCGTTCCCCGCTCCACTTTCCTGCAACCATTGCCGACCGCCAGGTCACAGCGGTAAGATCCTCGAACCAAAAAAAGAACCGGATCCAGATTTACCCTGGATGAATTATTCCTGCGGAGGCTTTCTCATCAGCAAAAATGGCATCAGCAGGATCACCGCGAGGATGATCATAAACTCGGCGAACATGTAGAGCAGGTCTTCCCTGCCCTGATCGTAGAACCGGAGATTGAACGACGTCGTTTTGCTCCACGTTACCTGCGTGGAATTATCCGGAAACCGGGTCACATTTGCACCCATACTCATCCCGGCAAGGAGCGGGTTTCGTACATCATACTCCCCGGGCAGGGTCACATTCACATTGTACGGCAAGAGGTATGTACCCTGGATCTGATTGTCGTGGAGGGGCGAGATATACGAAACCGTATAATTCCCTGAAGGGAAGGTAATCACCGAAGGGGCACTCCACAGGAAGGTCCAGTTGAAGTTTACGGGAGTGCCGTTCTCGGCGACAAGTGTCACGTTTGTGACCGTAATGGGTATGTTTTCACCGAGCATGCCGGTCTCGGCAAACATGTAATTTGATGCATCCACGATGTCAACCGATGCGGCATACGAAGTACCGTTAGGCAGCACCTGGTATGTGGCATTGAGAGCCCCTACAGAAGGGACAGCCAACGCAATTATAAGTGCAGCGCAGAGAGCAGCGAGGGCAGATCCGCGTCGATCTCGGTTGGGGGTTTGCATTGCTTGATCACTGTATCCGGGTCTTTTAAGAGATGGCCGGTCACCACGCAGACAATCCTCTCGTCGTGGTCGATCGCGCCCATTTCGACAAGCTTGCGGATGCCGGCCACCGATGCAGCAGATGCAGGCTCGACGCCGATCCCCTCTTTCCGCGCAAGGTCGCGCTGCATCGCGAGGATCTCGTCGTCAGTCACCGATTCTGCCGTCCCGCCGGTTTTCCGGATCGCCACAAGCGCTTTCTCAGCGTTGACCGGCGCACCGATCCGGATGGCCGAAGCGAGGGTTTCGGGATGCTCTTCCGGAACCACCACGGGCAGGTTCTCCTTGATCGCCCTGACTAGCGGGCTCGATCCTGTGGCTTGAATGCCGGTCATCTTTGGCAGCTGATCGATAAAATCGAGAGCTTCGAGTTCGAGCAGTCCTTTGTAGACTGCGGAGATATTGCCGGCGTTACCCACCGGCAGCACGAACCGGTCGGGTACGCCGCCCATCTGGTCGATCGCCTCAAATCCTATTGTCTTCTGACCTTCCAGTCGGTAGGGGTTGATAGAGTTGAGGAGGTACAGCCCATGGGTAAGGCAGAGTTCATGGACCATCTCGAGCGCACGGTCGAAGTTGCCCCGGATGGAGATGACCTTTGCGCCGTGCATCAGCGCCTGCGCAATCTTGCCAACCGCGACGTGTCCTGCTGGCAGGAGCACGACCGCCGGGATGCCGGCCTTTGCCGCGTACACCGCAAGGCTTGCCGAGGTATTTCCCGTACTTGCACAGGCGACGCTCTTCTTTTTGAGCTGGAGCGCCATCGAGACGCCCACCGTCATCCCCCGGTCCTTGAATGAACCGGAAGGGTTCATGCCCTCATGCTTGGCATAGAGGTATTTGAGGCCCATCTCGTCCCCGAGGCGTTTTAAGTGGTAAAGGGGAGTTCCCCCCTCGTAAAGGGAGACCGGTTCGATATGCACCGGCAGCAGTTCCTTATAGCGCCAGACCGAGAGCGGGCGGACGTTCCAGGTTGCCCGTTTTACGGTAATCTCTTCAAGAGGATATTTCACCGCCAGCAGGTGGCCGCATTTTTTACAGTTATAGATGATCTCGTCAGCGGGATAGGTGGCACCGCAGTGAACGCACACGAGATGGTACATGGACACGTATTGGTTTTCCGGGTACATATAGGCGAGCGTTAGAAGAAGAGGCCGTTACTTTGGTTGTTCTCTCATGAGTGTGACATACAACGCGTCCTTCCGGTCGTTTTCCACGGGAAAGTCCCGGCGGGCACATTCCGCAACCAGAGGATCGATCTCATAGTACAATAGTTCGTTTCCCGCGCCGGCTCTCGCAATGATCGCCCCATGGGGATCGGCGGTCATTGACGCACCGGTATAGCGGTCGACGGGAGTCGTACCTGTCGTGTTCACACCCGCGACATACATCTGGTTCTCCGCCGCCCGGGACTGGATGAAGAGTTCCCAGTACCGGAGCCGGCTTTCCGGCCACGCTGCGGGGACAATGACCGCATGTACGCCTTTGCGCCGGTACAACCGGAAGAGCTCCGGGAAACGGAGGTCATAGCAGATTGCGAGGCCGAAGTGCACGCCCTCCAATGTGAATGTCGCAAGCCCGGCGCCCGGGGTAAACGCACGATCTTCGTGGCCGGGCGTAAAAAGGTGGATCTTTGAATATGCTGCAAGGATTCTCCCGTCGCGGCCGATAGCGATAGTTGTGTTCCTGGGTTTTGGGGATAATGTTTCACGGAACGATCCGATAACGGCGATTGAGTACTCCTCTGCGAGTTTCCTGAGCCCGGTTACTGTTATGCCGCCGATATCCTCGATATTTTTGTTTGACGCAGGGTCCCAGCCGGTTGCAAATTGCTCGGGAAACGAGATGAGTGCAGCCCCGGCCTTGGTTGCATCACAAAAAACCTGCTCTGCTTTTTCAAGAGTCTGGTCGGGTGCTTCCCATATCCCGGCAATCTGGGCGCTGCAGCATCGCATCGGCTGGCCTCCCGAAAACCCAGAATTAGGTGTCCTGCCGGTCTTTCCGGTCAACGTACAGGATCACGGCGGCACCCATTACAACAAGAACGATTGCGGTGAGCAACAGGAACGGGATAAAGGAATGGAGAACCCCAAGGAGTGTGGCAGCGATAATGATCCCTACGGCAATAATACTACAACCGACAAGAATCAGACCCACCGTTGCAATATCCCATTCCGACATTATGATCCTCCCGTCAGCGGAAATGCTATTTTTATCCCCGTAATCACAAATTGCACGGCAATGGCCATAAGCAGCATGCCCAGCAGACGGTTGATCACCCGGTACTGCCGCTGGCCGACCTTGCTTATGATATAGTCTGCGTGCCGCATCATAAAATAGGTGATCCCGATCGCAATTCCGATCGACGCAAAGATCACAAGCCACGCAAGAGTGGACATGCCCATAGCTTCATTGGTGAGCACAATAGTGGTGGTGATCGCCCCGGGGCCGGCAATCATGGGGATGGCAAGGGGCATCACTGCGACATCCTCGTTGTCCCGTGATTCATATTTTTCTGTTGCCGTAAGCTTGGTACGGGAGGTCTTTGCGTATACCATCTCCATGCCGATACCAAAGAGCAGGATGCCGCCGGCTATCCGGAACGCTTCGAGAGAGATCCCGAAGACCTGAAGGATCACTGTCCCTG
>JACTVF010000173.1 GCA_019695435.1 Methanoregulaceae archaeon
AGTATTCAGCTACCTGTCCCCAGCCGGGATCACCAGCTCCACTGAACATGAGCGAGGACTGCTTGTACCTCAATGTCTGGACCCCGGCACAGCGTGCTGATGAAAAACTGCCGGTCATGGTCTTTTTCTATGGCGGAGGATTCAAGGATGTGGCCTTCTCCATGCCGACTTATAACGGGACCACCCTTGCACAGAAAGGGGTTATCGTCGTCACTCCGAACTACCGGCTCGGCGCTCTCGGCTTCCTTGCCCATCCCCAGCTGGACAACGAATCCACGCACAACGCCTCGGGCAATTACGGGCTCCTCGACCAGATTGCAGCCCTGCAGTGGGTCCAGAAAAACATCGGGGCGTTCGGCGGCGACCCGTCCCGGGTGACCATCTTCGGCCAGTCGGCAGGGGCGGAGAGCACCCTTATCCACCTCGCCAGCCCGGAGAGTAAAGGGCTCTACCAACAGGCGATTGTCGAGAGCGGCCCATTCTGGGCGGACGGGGCGATCATCAATGCCACCCATTCAAAAACGGATGCCGAACAGTTCGGCGTGAAGTACGCGACAAGCCTCGGATACTCCGGCCCGGACGCGATCGCCGGGATGCGATCTTTAAGTCCCGAAACCCTGATCAATGCAACGCCATCGCCGTCATCTTCGTTCTGGGGCACCCACACCGTCCAGTTCGAGCCAACGATTGACGGGTGGATCCTCCCCGACACCCTGGACAACCTGTACCTTAACCACCGTGAGAACCCGGTCCCTCTCATGATCGGGAGCAATGCAAATGACGGGACCACGCTCTCTGCGAACGCCAACATGACCGTTCCGGAGTACGTGACATTCATCAGAGGCCGGTTCGGGAAAGATGCCGGTGCAGTCCTCGCAAAGTATCCCGCCAATTCGACCGCAGAGGTCCAGCTCCGCCTGGCACAGATCATGACGGACTATGACTTCTCTGATTCGGTGAAGTTTGCAGCGGGTTCGATGGGTGACCTGAACCGGAACACGTACCTGTACCGGTACTCCTATGTCATACCCGGGATAAACCTCGGAGCATTCCATGGCAGCGAGACCCTCATGCTATTCGGAGTCCCGGGAATAAAACCGGATCCGGCAGTTGCTGATAACCTCGTTGATCTCTGGACCAGGTTCGCAAAAACGGGGGACCCGAACGGTGGGATGAATGTGACCTGGCCGCACTACACCCGGGCGGGGGGCCAGTACCTCGATATCAATGATACCCCGACGGTGATGAGCGGGTATTAAACGGCATTTTTTTCACACGTCAGGAAACGGGACAGGAGAGGCACGGGTCCACCCGGCCCGGTGGGGCCTGCCCGGTCCGCGTATGGCGGGTGCAGCCATGGGCCGGCGCCGGTGGTGGCGCCCCGCCGGGTTACGATTGGCTGATTCGGGGTTCTGTTCAGGCAATAGCGGGAGGGTTGCGTTCTGCGGCACTGCCACGATTACGCTGTGCTACGGTTCGCCGGGAAACCCAACCATTAACTAAATAGCATTTGTAATATCCATGATCATGACACCCGGTTCGTGGCGGGACAGGATCCCTATCAATCTGCAGATTCTCTCGGGGTTTTGCGTTCTCTGTGTTCTCATACTGGCAACGATCTTACTCTCAGGGTATCTTACCGGGCCGGTCCCGGCACCGCATACAAACGCCACCGTTCATGTAAAAATTCTCGCGATAAACGATTTCCATGGGCACATGTCCCCAGGACAGACCCTGAACAACCGCCCTGTCGGGGGTGCCCCGGTCCTTGCTTCCTATCTCAAATCGGCGATGGTGTCCGGGAATGCAGATGGCACCATCATTGCCCTGCCCGGGGATGTGGTCGGGTCATCGCCACCAGTTTCCGGGCTGCTCCTCGATGAGCCGGCAATGCTCTTTTTCAACAGTTTTGCAAACCAGTACTGTAGCATCGGATCGAATTCCCCGGATGTTTCCTGTAATATGGTAGCAACGCTGGGTAACCAAGAGTTCAATAACGGAATACCGGAACTGATGAGAAAAATAAACGGGGGGGACGGAACGACAAATATCACCCACCTCGTTGATCCGTATCCCGGCACGAAAACCGACTATGTCTGCGCAAATGTGGTCTGGACCGCGAACAACACCCCTATCCTTCCACCATATACCCTGCGAAATGTCGGCGGGGTAACTATCGCGTTCATTGGTGCAGATACGATGACCACACCCAATCTCACGAACGCGGCCAATGTCGAAGGGGTGACCTTTCTTGACGAAGCCGATTCCATAAACCGGTATATTCCGGAGATCCAGCAACAGGGGGTACATGCGATCGTTGTCCTCCTTCACGAAGGCGGGAACCAGACTCCTTATGACGGCCCCACGCAGATGAACGGAACAGTGAACGGCGGGCGGGTAGCCGGGATTGTTTCCCGGCTCGACCCGGCTGTCGATGTCGTGCTGTCCGCCCATACCCATGAGTTTACCAACGCCTACCTGAACAATTCCGGCGGAAAACCCGTACTCGTCACGCAGGCGTATATGTACAGCAGGGGGTATGCCGATATCGATCTCACCATCGACAGGGCCACCGGGGAGATCGTGGAGAAATCCGCACAGATTATCCCGGCATATGCAGATCAGGCCCCCGGCACCAGCCCGGATCCCGCTGCAACCGCGCTCCTTACAGAGGCCCAGAACGCCGTTGCACCGGTTGAGAACCGGACGATCGGCGTTGCAGCCCAGAATATTACCCGGGACGAGAACAGTGCCGGGGAATCGGCGATGGGAGATCTGGTTGCTGACGGGGAGCGGGCCGCGATGAAAACAGATGTGGGATTCGAGACTTCCGGTGACATTTTTGCAGACCTGTCACAAGGAACTATTACCTGGAACGATCTGTATGATGTCCAGCCGGCTGCCGGGACGGTGATGTCAATGACCCTGTCAGGCGTTCAGATCCGGCAGGCCCTTGAACAGCAGTGGCAGGAGCCGCTACCCCCGGACAACCTCATTGTCTCGGGACTTGCGTATACCTATGATGCAGCACAACCTGCAGGCAGCAAAGTGACTGCGGTGACGATACACGGTGTCCCGTTAAACCCGAATACAAACTATACCGTTTCCACGGTCGGGTTCCTTGCCATGGGCGGTGACGGGTACACGACGTTTGAGGAAGGACAGACCATGACCTACGGGCCGGTCGATGTCGATGCACTTGTGAGCTACGTGGGGTCATTGCCGCAACCGGTGAACGTGACGGTTGACGGGAGAATACGGAGGATCAACTAAAGAGCCGGGACCGGCCCACTGCCACATTCTGTCCGGGTATACGTGAGATGTAACGTGATGCCGGAGATGTCGTGCACTCCGGGCAGCACGAACCCGGTGATCGTGGCGGACGGGGGGGTACAGGGGGATCCTGAGGGGGAAACCGGGGCCACCATCCGGAACCGGTACAAGGAACTGGCGGAAAAACCGGGTATCGAGATCATTTTCTGATCCCCGTTTTTATTCCGATCGCGCAAGGAAATGCTGCGTTCGCTTCAATGAGCCCGCCAAAAGAGCTTAAGTTTGCCCGGTTCCACTTTATCTGACAGGATACGTACGGCCGTGAACAAGCGATGGGGTTATGTTCGTTTTTTGGCATTCATTTTTCTTGTGATATAACCGGCGACGCGGTTTCGGACACGCTTGCTGTCAATCGATGCTGATGCAAACAGCTGCTGCTTGTTCTCATCGAAGTTGTTCGTAAAGTACTCCCGCTGCTTGGCCAGAAGTGCGGTACCGAGATTTTTAATGTATGACGGCTTGATTCCCATGTAAAATCCCCCGGGGTTCTATTCTGTAAATGCGATTCGAGCTGATAATGATATTGTTTGCAACGACGACCGGATCCTTCCCCATTGCTGAACATTGAATTTTTCTCCATGCCCCTCAAGGAGATACCATGATGCTGTTCTTTCCCCCCGGTCCAGACGCTGTGGAGGTGAAAACGGGGTGAAACTGTCCATGCACAGATCACCTCCAACCGGCGCAATCAACTTCTCACGATTCGTCGTGTTCAGGCTTATGAACGATACCTGTCTGAAATCGATTGATACGACACGAAAAATGGGTAACGTTTAAACCGGATTCAAGAATGCCCTGTCATTAAATCTTTTATTTTTACGGGCGGTTGATCTTTTTGCAAAATTTTGGATGGTTATTCGCTGTTTTCAGGAGATTATTCTTTACCCTGCGTATTCTTCAGGTGCACCCTGCTCATTTCATCATCTGATATCTGGATAAGCGTGCTGCGACAGACAGGACAAAGACGGGTCTTGTTTCCGCTCATATCCTTATATTCTCTTTTGCAGACGGGACAATAATTCACGGTTGCTCCATAATACTTTTTTCAATGATCAATCGGCCGCTGTTCCCTTCGGCGTTCTCCTTTTCGGTTCTGAACATAATTCTTTTGCGATACTGATTATGGCACAACGATTATCAAAAAACCATGCGCACTCTTTCCCGTTGCACAGGACTTCAATAAGCAATCCCTCAGTATTGACAACCGTTCCGAATTTCAGGGGGCAATATTTCTGTGATGGCATAAAGAAGAATCAGTTTTGACCTAATGAAACTTTCTTAAGTTTCGGGAAAGATGCCGGGGCACTCCGCGCTCTCGATAACGTCCTACCCTTGAATCCACACCATAAAGAAGCACAATCCCAACGGGAGTTGATTGTACGGAATATGGCACAGGTCAGTGATTCGCAGAAAACAGATTCATAGTCCGTACAGTCCCACTTGCGGGTATAAGGTTCGAACAAACGGAGTGCGGGCCGTTGGGGGGCGAACAGACCAGAAAATTTAATCGTATTTCCGGAACAGCGCCGGGTTCTGCCTGCGGATCCACCACCGCCGGACTAAGAATCCGCCGACCACCAGAATCGCGATACCAGCAACGACGGCAATGACGGTAAAAACCGGAATACCGAATGAACGTATGGGACTTGTCCCTGATGCGGGAACTGCCATGGTCGTTGTTGTAACCGGTGTTGCAGCAGACTGCGGGGTCGTTACCACTGGTGTCATCGCTCCGCCGCTCACGGTCGGAGACGCAGGGACAGATCCTGTCTCAACCGGGGTTGTATTCCCTGTCACCGCATTCACCCGGGTCGTGATGGCAAAGTACGAGAAACCCGGTGTTGTTGCGGTAAAGTAGTACGTATTCCCGGCCTGGTGATCGAACGAAGTCGTGAGTTCTGACCATTGGCCGTTGTGGTCCCGCATAAGCACGATATCCTGAGGGTTCACGCCGTGCTGTGAAAGCCAGCTGCCTGCTACGGCAAAAGTGATGGTGCTCTGGCTGATCGACGAGGGGTTCACCCCGACCGGTTCTATCGATGCGATGTAGGCCGTCTGCCGGTCGTCAAGCTGTGACGTGTCGATCGTAGTGGCGTCCGCCACAGTCATCTGGGTTGAACCAAGGGTAACCGAGGGGACTA
>JACTVF010000174.1 GCA_019695435.1 Methanoregulaceae archaeon
CCTTTTTCATCGTCTTGATCAGCCAGACCATGTTCTTTGCGGCATCCCGTGCACGGCCGATGCCTTCCTCGTCCCTGTTCACGTCCCCGATCTCTCTTCCCACCCCGAGGACCGGGAATCCCGGGACAACCATGCCGCCGGCGAGCAGGAAGTGGAGCATGGTGTCAATCGTGCGCATGCCCCCGGACCGCCGTTGAGCCGCAACAGCCATGCCAACACGGCGGTGGTACAGGCCCCCGTTTGCCATGGACACGAACCCCGCTCGGTCGATCAACCCCTTCATCTCCGCGGTCACGTCCAGGAAGTACACCGGCGATCCGAGGATGATGCCGTCCGCATCGACCATCTTGTCGATGCAACTGTTGACGATATCGTCATCGAAAACACAGTGGCCATCCTTGTTCTCAAAACACTTCATGCAGGCAGTACAGCCCCGGATCTTCTTTTTGCCGACCTGCACGAGCTCGGTTGCGATCCCTTCGTTCTCCAGTTCCTCAAACATATGCCCGATAAGGATGGATGTATTCCCCTCCTTCCTGGGACTTCCGTTGAATGCAACGACTTTTGCCATATTCGATCACCAGATCTTCCTTTGTTCCCCCGAGTCGGGGAGGTTTCCCGGGGAGGCGCGCCCCGGTAGTTCCCCCACTCACCGTTTTTCATCTTTTAAGGCCTCTGCAACCTCGCGGGTCGCGAGGATGCCGTTCAATGCTGCCGGGAATCCCGCATAAACGGATATCAGCAGCATGATCTCCACGATCTCCGCCTCGGAGAGGCCGGCCCGGAGCCCGCCGCCGATGTGGAACCGGAGCTGCGAGGGGGCCGTACCTTTTGCGGCAAGCGCCGCAATGGTCGCCACCTGCCGGCTCCGGATTGGCAGGATCCCCCGGGCGTAGATGTCGCCGTAACCAAATTCAATGACGTACCGGGTGATGTCCGGGTTTATCGGGTCGAAGGTTTCCCTGAGCACCCGTTCCTGATCCGGTGCGATCTGTGCGAGCAGCTCCTTCCCGCGCCCGTACCTGTTCTCAGATCCGGCATGGACCGATTCTCTGGAGAGCGTCCGGCTGGTCTCTTTTAAGACCTCCATGAGCATGCCCATGGCGTTCAGGGTCGCCGGGAACCCGGAGTACCCGCACATCTGGATAATGATCTCACGGATCTCTTCGGGAGAACAGCCGACATGGAGCGCTGCTTGGATGTGAACCTTCAGCTGGGGGGCGGCCGTACCCATGGCAGTCAGTGCGGCGACGACCGCCTGTTCCTTTGTCTTATTATCGAGGGTCTCCCGGGCATAGATCTCCCCGAACGAATATTCGATGAGGTACCGGGCAAGGTCCGGGCAGATGTTGTTTAACGTCTCTTCGACCCTGACACCGGTCTCCCCGTCGATCTCGCGCAGTTTTTTCCTTCCGATAGCGGCATAGTCGATCATACGTCCTCCTGATCGTTCGTCGTATTAACCATTCCTGCACACGGGTTCATCTCCTACCTCCACATCACGTGCAGGGGGTTGCGCCGGGGGATCCCATAGACCTTGTACTGCGGGTGGCCGAACATCAGGCTGTAGGCATATTTACGTCCCGCCGGGAGGGCGATCGCCTTCTGCAGGGGTTCGTATGTGGCCGCTGCCATTGAGAGGAATCCCGCCCAGCAGGTTCCGATACCAAACGCCGGCGCTGCAATATCGAAATGGGTCAGGGCGATCAGGGCATCCACGGATGCCACCGGGTTATCCTCCGGGATATGGGCGATCACGAGATGGGGTGCCCCGCGGCAGACCGGATCATTTCCGGCCTCCCATACGGCAAGCAGTGTCGGGATATACCCGCTCATCGGGTGGCTGCTGCCTTTTAACGTCTTCATCCAGTCGATGGTAAGGCCGGCAAGTCGCCGGACTTCTTTCGGATCGTGCACGATGAGCCACTGGACCGGCTGGCCGTTGCCGCCCGAAGCAGCGTACCGGGCAATATCGAGTATCTCAAGGATCTTCTCTTTCGGCACCGGGTCTTTCGTGAAATGCCGCACGGAGCGTCGTTTCCTCAGGTAATATCCCATATCACCGGGAGTAATCGTCCCGGCACCGGCGGGCAGGGGCACTTTTTCGTCCGGGCAGACGTTCAGGAGGAGCGCCTGCGACGGGCAGGAGACCTCGCAGTGCCCGCACCGGATGCACAGGCCGGCCTTGGTATCCTGCACCTCCGGCAGGGTATTCTCATCTGCAGGGTCGACGATCGACATCGGGCAGACGACTGAGCAGATACCGCAGCGGGTGCAGAGATCCTGATCAACGAGGATTGTTGCCATATTTTTACCGTCCCTTGTGTGTACGTTTTTGCGATGGGTATATCAGTTTCTTATCGGTATCAATACCTTCACGCTGCATGCCATATCTCTTATCCCTCTTCCCTTCCAACCCTCTTTCATGGACCCGGTCATCGCCCATATCCGTAAGGATCTCAAAGATCTGGCAGATCCGGAGATCCGGAATACTACACAGCGGTTTTTCAAGGAGAGGGTCCGGTGTTACGGCCTGAAGACCGCAACGGTTACGGTCATTGCAAAAAAATACTGGAGAGAGATCAAACACCGGGAAAAACAGGAGATTTTCGCACTCTGCGAAGAACTCCACCGCTCGGGATACCTGGAAGAGTCCTTCATTGTCTCGAACTGGACCCATGCCCTCTCCGGCCGGTACGAGCGGAAGGATCTTGCGGTGTTCCGGTCCTGGATCGATGCCTATATCACGAACTGGGCTTCGTGCGATGGTTTCTGCAACCACACTGTGGAGAACGTTATCGAACAATATCCGGATTGTATCGAAGAACTCAAGCACTGGACGCAGTCAGAGAACCGCTGGATGCAACGGGCTGCCGCGGTCTCCCTGATTATCCCGGCAAAACACGGAAAATTCCTTCCCGCTGTGCTTGAAATTGCCGACCTGCTCCTGACCGACAGCGACGATATGGTGCAGAAAGGCTACGGCTGGCTCCTCAAAGAGGCAAGCCGGCAGCACCAGGCCGAAGTGTTTGAGTACGTGATGCGCAACCGGAAGATCATGCCCCGGACGGCGCTGCGGTACGCGATCGAGCTGATGCCAAAAGAAATGAAGGATATGGCGATGAAAAAGGTGTGACCGGTGTATGACTTTCAGACAGGAGCTCATTCCGGATAACTACGAAAAATACCGTAATTAACACCAGATTTAACACAACGGTCTTCCCACGCTCTGCAATGGAACGCCTTACCCCTTGGGTACTGGTCATTGTACCGGTCTCATCGTTATCATGATCCTCGTGGCAGGATGCACCGGTTCACCCGGACAGGCACCCCCCATTTTCCGGGCCGGTCGTGAAGTCTTTTTCCCTGATGGTCACGATCCGCGCCCCTTCATCATCGTATAGCATGACCCGGCCCTTGAGACCGTTCAGCCTGCACGTTGTGATCAGGTTCCCGGTCATGATGTGGATCACCGGTTCAGTCTCCGGATCGGCCGTATCGCCGGGCCGGGGCTCCCGGGCGAGGACAAAATCCTCATGGTTTTTTAAGGCCGACAGAAGCACTTTCTGGATATCCTCAAACGAGAAAACACACGAATTCTTCCGGCGCTGAACCCTTCTCGCCATGCAGGAACGTACCGTACCCGGGCTTAAAAAGGATTTCACCCGGAATACAATCCTTCCCGCAACCGATTCACCATACGCCGGAATTATACAAAAAGATTAGATCCCGAGATTTTTCAGGAAACGCTCGTGGAGCCGGAAATCCCCGCCAAGCTCGGGATGGAAGGCGAGGGCCATGTACCTGCCCCTCTCGGTCGCAACGACACCCTGATCCAGTTTCGCGAGCACACGCACGCCGGTTCCGGCTGCGGTCACGACCGGTGCCCGGATAAAGATCGCATGGAAGGGACCGCCGTCAATCCCCGTGACCGGGATATCGGCCTCAAACGACTCCTTCTGCCGGCCGAACGCGTTCCGATCCACGGTCATGTCCATGAGCCCGAGGGAATGCACCCGGGGATCGGCAACATGGGTCGCCATCAGCACCATGCCGGCGCAGGTCGCAAAGATCCCACCCTTGAAGGTGCGGATCGGTTCATAGAGTCCATTCTTATCGATCAGCCGGGAGATGGTCGTGGACTCCCCTCCCGGGAGTGCAAGCGCCGCGCAGCCGTCGAGATCCCCCGGGCTCCTGATTTCGACAACGGAGGATCCCTTTTCGCAGCCACACGCTGCAAGCGCCGCTGCAAAGGCGTCGATATGTTCGCTCACGTCTCCCTGGAGCGCAAGGACGCCGATCTTAACGTCCACGGGTCTGCAGCACCTCATCGGCCCTGAGGGTGTGGACATCGAGGCCCGGCATCGCATCGCCAAGGCCAGTACTGACCTGTGCGATCACCTTTGCGTCGTTAAAGTGGTTGACCGCCTCCACGATTGCTTTAGCCATCTTCTCCGGGTTCGAGGACTTGAAGATCCCGGAGCCGACAAAGACGCCGTCAGCCCCCAGCTGCATCATCATGGCAGCATCCGAGGGAGTGGCAATACCGCCAGCCGAGAAATTCACGACCGGGAGCCGGCCACGCCGGGCACATTCGATAACCAGTTCCGCCGGTGCCTCAATGCTCCGGGCATAGCTGATCCGCTCCTGCTCGTCCATGCCCTGCACTTTCCGGATCTCGCCCATGATCGCCCGCATATGGCGGACCGCTTCCACGACGTTCCCCGTTCCTGCCTCGCCCTTGGTGCGGATCATCGCCGCACCTTCGTTGATCCTGCGCAGTGCCTCGCCGAGGTTCCGCGCCCCGCAGACAAACGGGATCTTGAACTGTTTCTTGTCGATATGGTATTCCTCATCGGCAGGGGTGAGTACTTCGCTCTCGTCGATCATGTCGACGCCGAGTACTTCGAGCACCTGCGCCTCCACAAAGTGGCCGATCCTGACCTTCCCCATGACGGGGATGGAAACCGCGTCGATGATCTCCCGGACCTTTTCCGGATCTGCCATCCGGGCGACGCCCCCCTGCTTCCTTATATCGGACGGCACCCTTTCCAGCGACATGACTGCGACGGCCCCGGCTGTCTCGGCTATTTTTGCCTGCTCGGCATTGACGACATCCATGATCACGCCCCCCTTCTGCATGGATGCAAAACCGCGCTTGAGAAGCTCAGTGCCAAATCTCAGTTCTTCCAGTTTCATATACCAGTACTATGGATCAACCATGCCAATAAAATAAGTGTACCTGCAGCAATTGCCGCAAACGCTAGAGTCACCGCCCTGAGAGCGCGAACGATTGCCGGGCCGCCTTCTTCAAGCGATCGCTCGCCGTCACCAATCGTATAGACTCCCGGCTTCTCAAACCGGATACCACATCCGCCAGCCATCGCGGCCATCACGATCCCCCCGTTGAAACCCGTGCGTTTTTTCCTGTCCTGGCGCATCACCTTCCATGCCCGGGCC
>JACTVF010000175.1 GCA_019695435.1 Methanoregulaceae archaeon
CGCGGCCCGCGCGACGCGAACGCCGAAGTTTCGGCTGGCATGGTTGTTGGTTTGGGGGTTGTGGCCGGCGCGGGCGGCAACTTGGTTTTGGCCGAAGCATCCGGCGTGGTTTTTGGCGAAGCAGGACGGTTGGCATGACGCGAAGCACGCCTCTTGGCGGATGACTTGTGGACGAGCCTTTCCTTCAGAACGCGATGACAGAAGTTGGTGACACAGGTATCTGAAGCGGGGATGCCGCTTTGTGTCAGCAGTTCGCCGATGGCGCGATACGAAATGCCGCGTTTGCGAAGCGCGGCGATGTCATCTTTGAGTGTTAATAGACGCGAAGCACGCGACTTGGCAGTATGCGTGTATTCCGACGCGGCAGCGCGGAAGCGGTTTAACGCTTCTGGTGGGATGGCATTCTTGTTCATGAGCAACGAAGCATGAGCGCGGTGACAGGGTTGGCGGCAAGCGAAGCACTTGGCGAGGCACTTGACGAAGCAACCGGGTTGGCATGATGCAAAGCACGAATGTGCGCGGGTTCGCTTGTGGCTGACAGCGCATTGGCGTGGCAGCGCGCGAAGCGCAGAATCCTTCCTCTTGGAAGGGGTAGGGCGTGCGGTGTTAAAAAGTTCATTCTCATACTGATTGCGCCACTCGCTGCTTCTGCTGTTGCAGCAATTCTTCACGCCAGTTTTGAAGCTGCATGGAGACCTTTTCGATGTGGCTGGTTTGTTCGATGGTTCGGGCTTCGATGTGCGCCGCGTATCGGTCGCCCAATTCGGTTTCCGGCAGTTGCATGACGGAGTGCGCGGCCTGGTCGTTGAGCCGTTGGTCGAGCATCTTCAAAACTTCGACGGCGGTGCGTAATTCGGCGGTGGTGGGTTGAATGGTGATACGGGGCTGTTCCGGGGGCCGCGTGGCAGTCTCCCGGATGGATTTGATTTGCTCGGCTGTGAGGGGGTGTGCCCAGGGAGCATCCAAGCCAAGCCGCGTGGCAGCTTCCTCGGCGGCGATTTTGGTCGTTGCTGCGACAACCGCGCGCAACGGGTCGCCCATCTCGCGGGCATACTCCCGGTCAGTGAAGTAAATGCCCCACAGTTGATCGTCCGGCCTCGGCGTCGGCAACATGGACTGGTTCATATTCATGCCGCCAATTGAACCAGCTTTTTTCGGTCATCCTGTGCGGAAATCGCACAAGATGAAAACCGGGTTCTGGCACACTGTCCTTTGTGGTCACGGCCAAGACGCAATATAATTTGAAGAACGCAAAGGAATACTTTGAGGAGCATCTTTGCGTGGGCGATTACTATGATGAAGGACAGAAGGTGACAGGCCAGTGGTTCGGGGTGGGCGCGGAAAAACTCGGTTTGTCCGGCAAGGTTGGTGCGGAAGCCTTTTTGCGCCTTTGTGAGAACCGGCATCCGGCTTCGGGTGAGGCGTTGACGCAGCGGCACAATACCATTCGGGTGGATGAGACCGGGAGCACTGCCGCCAATCGCCGGATTTTTTATGACTTCACCATTTCACCTCCAAAGTCGGTTTCGGTCGCAGCACTGGTCGGCGCGGATGAGCGGATTTTGGAGGCCCATGCCCAGGCTGTCCGGTTGGCGATGAGGGAATTTGAGGCATTTGCCACAACCCGCGTGCGGATCGGCAAGGCGGACTATGACCGCTCCACCGGCAATTTTGTCGCCGCCGCATTCACGCACGACACGTCCCGCGCACTGGACCCGCATTTGCATACGCATTGCATTATCTTCAACGCCACGTTTGATGCCGCCGAAAATCGTTGGAAGGCGTTGCAAAATTATGAACTCCTGCGGGCGCGGAAATTCGCTGAAAACGTCTATTACCATGAACTCGCCCGCAAACTGCGCGGGTTGGGTTATGAGATTCGCAACCTGACGCGCGGGGATTTTCAAATCGAGGGCATTTCGGATGACATTTGCGAACGCTTTTCCAAACGGCATACGCAGATTGATGAGGCCATTAAAAAGTTGCTGGCTGAAAAACCGGAACGTGGGGGCGGCAACTTGATGGATATGCGCGAGTTGATTGCCACGGCGGAGCGGGCGCGGAAGCAAAAGGAATTAAATCGGGATGGAAAACGGGCGTTGTGGAACGTGCAAATGAGTCAAGGCGAACGTGACGCTTTGCGCCAGCTTCCGAACCGCTCGGAAAAAATCACCGGCAATCGCTTGAGCGTGGGTGAGTCCGTCCAATGGGCAGAGGATCATCTATTCGACCGTAATTCGGTCGTGCTGGAATGCCAGTTATGGCAACAGGCATTGGAACGGGGGCGGGGTGAAAATTTTTCCATCGCTGAAGTCAAAGAATTCACGCGCCGGCGTCCGTATATCCGCAATTCGGAGCGTCCCGCCGAAGTGACCTTGCGCGAAGTGCTGTCGCGGGAAATGGAGATTGTCCAGACCGTCAAGGACGGTGCGGGCAATTGCCGTCCACTCGTGGAACATTCCTACACGGCCAATCCAAAATTGGACGAGGAACAGCGGCTGGCCCTGGACGCGCTGCTGCGTTCCACGAATGCGGTTTCGCTGTTCCGTGGCGGCGCGGGCACAGGCAAAAGTTTTGTCCTGCGCGAGCTGGTCCAGCAAGTCCGGCAATCGGGCAGGCCCGTAGTCGTCCTCGCGCCGCAACGCCAGCAAATCGTGGACATGGAGCGAGCCGGTTTTCCGTCGCCAACAACGGTAACAAATTTCCTGCTCAAGCATGAACTGGCCGAACATGCGGTTATCGTTGTGGATGAGGCCGGGCAGATTGGCGGTCGCCAGATGTCCAAACTGCTCCGGCTGGCGCGGGCGCGAAACGCGCGGGTGATTTTGTCCGGAGACACGCGCCAGCATGGAGCGGTCGAGGCGTCCGATGCGCTGCTGGCCATTGAGCGGTATTCCGGTATCAAGCCGGTCGAGCTTCATACAATTCGCCGTCAAGACCCGGCGCTGGGCCGTAGCAAAAAGGAAAGTTCCGAAATCAAGCGGTATCGCAAGGCGGTGGAAGCGGCGGCGGCGGGCAAACTGGCCGAATCGTTTGAACGGCTCGACAAGATGGGGGCGGTGGTTTCCTGCGGCTTGGGTGAGCAGGCGAACAAGCTGGCCGATGAGTATGTCCGGCTGACGGAAGAAAAGGCTTCCGCCGTGGTGGTATCGCAGACCTGGGCGGAAGTGCATCGCGTCAATTCAAAGGTGCGTGATGGCCTTAAAGGAAAGGGATTGCTCGGCGCAAATGACGTGATGGTGCAGGCATTGGACAAGTTGGATTTAACGAACGCGCAAAAGCGCGACAAGCGATTTTATCCACCAGATGCGGTGATCGTGTTCAATCAGAAAGTGCGGCAAGCCGAACCGGGGATGCGCGGAAAACTGACGACAATCCGCGAATGCGGCATCTTTGTCGAGATTGACGGAAATGATGTTTTGGTTTCAAACAAGGTGCTGGACAAAATCACCGTCTGCCTGCCGCGCGAAATTCCCGTCGCGCAAGGCGACAGATTGCATCTCAAGGCTAATCGCAAGCTGGCCTCTGGCGCTCGCGTCACCAACGGCGAGTTGGTTGCCGTCAAATCTGTTCACGCCGACGGGAACATTGAACTGAATGACGGCCGCATTTTGGACAAAACTTTTCGTGAATTCCTGCCCGGTTATGCCGTCACGTCCTACGGTTCCCAGGGCAAGACGGTAGATTACGTTCTCTTTTCCGATTCCACCGTCAAGGCCGCGACGAACGCGCAACAATGGTATGTCACTATTTCGCGCGGGCGGCGCGGCGTCCGCATTTTCACGCCGGACAAGGAGCAATTGCGCGAAAATCTGGCGCGTTCCGGCCACAGGCCGCTGGCCTTGGAATTTGCCGGTGGCCTGCGTCCGTTCCATCGCAATCCACTTTGGGATCGGCTGCATGGCCGTCTCTTACGGTTTGGCCGATATGCCGCCGATACGTTTTGCCGTTTGAAACAATCCCGGCGTCCTTCTCAACCAGGACAAAAACATGAACACCAAAACGCCCGAATGCTACACCACTGATACGCAGGCGCGCTGCTTGCGCGTTCAAATGACGACAACCCGTTGGCTCGTGCTGCCGCTGGATCAGTTCGTTTTTGCCGAACTGGACAGCGAGGGCAAGGAACAAAAACTGCGTCTGGTTTTTGCCACGCATGAAATTTTAATAACCGGCCACGTTTTGCAGCGCGTTGAAACGTCCATCCACCGGCTGGAATTGTCCGGCCTGATGAAACTGCCGGAGAAATATCATGCGCTGATTGCCGAAAACCAGCCCAGGATTCGGGAAATTGTCGTGACTGAAACCAAGCCCGGCGATTCGCAGGCGCAGGCGGCACTAAATTAAAAGCGCCAAGGTTTTTCCTTACGCTGCCTTCGGCAAGCTCTTTGGCGGCGGAAGTTCACCCGATGCCTTGACCATTTCGTTGAGAAGCTGTTTGAAATCTTGCAAGCCGGTTGCGGGGACGATGATTGAATTGCGTTTGCCGCCCACGTCCTCGGCGATTCGCAAAAAACGGCCACGAGAATTTTCTTTGAGCGTCAAGAGAAACGACTTGCGCTCAATTTGAATCTGCCCGGATTTAAGCGTGTCTTCCTGAACGAATGGGCGTGGCGGCTGCGGTGCGTAGTGCTGATGATACGGCTGCCGGTGGAAAGGCGAGGGGCGTTCGTTTGAAATCATAAAATTCGCACGTTGCTTCTGACGCGCGCCAGCATGACAAACTTCACTTGTGCCTTCAACTCTATTTGTAAAGTGCAATGGCGTCATTGATGCTCACCACGATTTTTTCAACGTAAGCCTTGTTTTTAGAAGTGAGCACTTGGATTTCGCCCGCCGTGCTCGAAAGACACACATGATACGTGGGTTTTGCCTTGCACATCCCAAAGATAGTTCCACAAACAATGATGCCGGCAGTCACGTAGGCGATGATCGCCGATGGAGAAATTCCACCGTAGGAAAGAAATTCCCCGGTGAAGAAAATGACGATGCCAACAAAGAGAAGCAGGATTGCCCCCAAAACTCCTGGCGGTGTGTATGTCATGCTGACTGACGTAATGTTCCGTAACGCATAGGTCGTTCCTCCGACAACCACCCGTGTCGTGGTTACAGCCACAACCTTGTCCAAATATATCTTTTGTTCTTGCGGCGGCACAGGCAACGGCGGCGGCACAGGTCGCTGTTGCGGCGCGCCGCAATGGGGACAAGCGACAGCTTCCGTGCTGACGGATTGGCCGCATTCCTTGCATTGGATTAACGCCATAGGCTGACACAAATACACATTGGATTGACGAATGAAAAGTCAACAAAGTGATTGCACAAAATCGCGGGCGGCCTTGCCTTGATTTTGCTTCGGCCTGCGGTCCGGCGAACGGAAAAGTGAAGTTGCGTTTGCACAATGGAGCGTGATTCGCTTCATCGTGCAAACGCTTTTGTATCGGTTTCT
>JACTVF010000176.1 GCA_019695435.1 Methanoregulaceae archaeon
AAGGCTGATTTGGGGATTTTCTGAAACGGAGCCCGATAAGGGCTTTTTCTGAGAGATCTGATGGCAATCTGGGGCCAAACTGAGCCCTGATCTGATGAGTGGATTGATGATGGTTGAGTGGGGAGGAAGCCCACCCGGAGTGAACCATCCCTGCACTGTAAAGTTACGTACAGTGTGGATTCGGGTTTTTAGAAAAACCCGCGATCCGATCCCGGACTTTTTTTTTAATCCGGCATCACGGCCCAGAACAAAACGATGGATATCACCATCCCTTCAGAACAGCGTCTTCTGAGAATAATTCAGTTTGATGTGTGCGAGTGCGGCTGGTGTCGTCTCCCGGCCCTGCGGTGTCCGTTTCACAAACCCGATCTGGATAAGGTAGGGTTCGTAAACTTCCTCGATCGTCCGGACCTCCTCCCCGACTGAGATCGCGATCGTCTTTACCCCGACCGGCCCGCCACCGAAATCGTCCGCGATGACCGTTATGATGCGCCGGTCAATATCGTCAAGCCCGAGCTCGTCGATCTGGAGCAGTTCAAGACCGCCCCGGGCAATATCGGCGGTGATCGTCCCATCGCCTTTCACGACGGCAAAGTCCCGCACCCGCCGCAGGAGCCGGTTCCCTATCCTCGGCGTGCCCCGGCTCCGGGCTGCGATCTCGGCCGCCCCTTCGGGCGTGATCGGGATCTTCAGGATGGCGGCACTCCGGGTCACGATCCGGACGAGATCCTCAGTCGAGTACAGGTTCAGGCGCACGAGGATCCCGAACCGGTCCCGGAACGGTGAACTTAAGAGGCCCTGCCGTGTCGTCGCCCCGATCAGCGTGAAGTGTTCGAGTGTCAGCTTGATCGAGCGGGCGCTGGGGCCCTCCCCGATCATCACATCGATAAAGAAATCCTCCATCGCCGGGTAGAGGATCTCTTCGACCACCGGGTTCATACGGTGGATCTCGTCAATGAAAAGCACGTCTCCCTTCTGGAGCGCGGTCACGATGGCGGCAATGTCCCCGGGTTTTTCAAGCACCGGGCCGGTCGTAGTCCGTATCGCCGCGCCCATCTCACGTGCGATGATATGCGCAAGGGTCGTCTTTCCGAGGCCCGGCGGCCCGGCGAACAGGATATGGTCAATAGGCTCGCCCCGATGACGTGCCGCTGCAATTGCAATGCGGAGTGCATTTTTTGCCGGCTCCTGCCCGACAAATGCATCGAGCGTTGCCGGCCGAAGCGTCACATCCTCCTGCTCATCGGGCGTGGGTTCCGGGGAGATGATCCGTTCGCTCACCGCCGCTCACCCTCCTTTAGGGCCACGAGCGCCGCCTTGATGAGCGCCTGGATCGTGGGATCCGTCATTCCCGACGCGGCTGCCCGCACCGCATCGTACGACACCTGTTCGGCAAACCCGAGCGAGACAAGAGCGCTTGCAGCATCCCTGACGATCCGGTCTGACGTCCCGGCCGGGGTAAGCGCCATTGCGTCCTGCACCTTTTTCATCTTGTCCCGGAGTTCGAGGATCAGCCGCTTTGCGCTCTTTGGCCCGATGCCCGGGATCCGGGTCAGGCACTTTTCATCCCCGGCAAGGATTGCGAGGACAAAGTCCTCAAGGGAGATCCGTGAGAGGATGTTGAGCGCGATCTGCGGGCCGATCCCCGAAACCCCTATAAGGATGGTAAAGAGTTCGAGTTCACTGGTATGCAAAAACCCGTACAGGGTGATCGCGTCCTCGCGCACGGCCATGTACGTGTGGAGTTTCACCTTCCCGGGCGCGTGAGCGATCTCACGGATCTCCGGCTCCGGCACGTGTACCCGGTAACCGATACCGTTGACCTCCAGCACCACCCACCGGTCACCGGTCGTGACCGGCGTTCCATCCAGATACGCGATCATTCTTACTATCTCATGACGTGGATATGACATAAGGCAATCGAAAGGCCGTCTGCGGCGTCGTCCGGCTTTGGGATCTCGTCCAGGTGAAGGAGCCGTTGTATCATCTGCTGCACCTGCGCCTTATCCGCCCGGCCCGACCCGGTGATCGCCTGCTTGATCTGGTTTGGCGTGTACTCCGTTACCGGGATCTGCCGTTGTTCTGCAGCGAGGAGAACCACGCCACGTACCTCACTGACCCCCATTGCTGACGTGATATTTTTGGAAAAAAAGAGCTTTTCCATCGCAAGAGCATCCGGGGGATAGCGATCGAAGAGGGACTGCAGGCCGGTATAGACCTCAAGCAGGCGCTCTGCCGGCCGGGTCCCGGCCCGGGTCTCGATGCAGCCGTAGCAGACCGGCGCTGCGGTGCCCCGGTCCACCCGGATCACGCCATACCCGAGCCGGGCAAGCCCGGGATCAATCCCTGTTACAATCATGAAACAAACATCACCCGACAGTACCTAGTGTTACGACAACCGCCCATAAAATCCTCTGTCTCACGTGCCTTCCTGTGCTATCTGATTCATGCAACCCTCAGAATTTCCCTTTCCGGGTTAATGGGGGGATAAATTCTATGTAGGGTGGCGTATAATATGGGGATGGTGGTGATTTATGAAGAATGTTAGACGTCCGACTTACTCATTCCTCATCCTTGTGATCGGGCTGATCCTCATCAACACGCTGCTGGCATGGCTTTCCCTTCAGTTTTCCCATCTCATCAGTCCTTCTCTTCCGACCAGTGTTTCGATGATCTTTATTGCCGCTGCGTTCATGCTAATCTTTACGCTCTGGTTTGGCATGTATGGAGCTATTGCCGCGTATGCCGGCAGTTTCATTGGCGCCGGGCTCCTCTCCGGGATGCCGGTGACTGTTGCGCTCTACTTCTCGCTTGCAAACCTCTGGCAGGTCCTGATTCCTCTTATTGCATTCCGGATATTTGACGTACATGTCGGCATGGAGTCCACCCGTGACCTCTTCCACCTCGTCCTCTTTGGGACGATCCTTAACAATGTCATCGGAGCGGCGTGGGGTTCGGTATCACTTGCGATCGCGGGGATTGATACGTGGTCACAGGTACCATCCGCGTTCCTGGCATGGTTTATCGGTAATATTATTGTAACGATCATTATCGTCCCGCTGGTGCTCCGCCATTTCACACCCCGGGTTGAAAAATCGAAAGTCTTTGTAAAAAATTACTGGTTTTAACCCATTTTTTAAAGTACCGTTCGTATGCATATCTCTCGGTTTATTCGAGCGGAATGTTCAGGATCCATCCGGGAGGCACCCCTCTGATTCGGTGTTGCAGGAGTGGCACGGGATAACCGGAGTATTCCCCGGCTCCCCCCGTTGCCCGATCACCGCACACCTTTATGAGGCCCCGGGCAGACCACTACTCTGGTGAACACTCACATGAAGATCATCGGTATCAACGGGAGCCCCAAAGGGGAAAAGAGCCAGACACGCCGGCTTGTCCTTGGCGTGCTTGAAGGGGCTCGTGCAACCGGCGCAGACGTAACATTTGTCGATGTCTGCGCCCTGAAAATTCAGTACTGCAAGGCGTGTACGACATGTTATGCAAAAGGCGAGTGCATCCATGACGACGATATGCCGGCCCTGTATGAGAAATTGCTGGATGCTGATGGCATCGTTCTGGGCTCGCCGGTCTACATCAATTCGGTCACAGCCCAGCTCAAGACCATGCTCGACCGGATGGCAGACAGCGTCCACTGCCTGCACTTCACCGGGAAGTACGGCTGCGCAGTTTCTACTGCAGGTGGAGCAATGGCAGACGAGACTGCAGAGTACATGAACTCTGCAATGCGGATGCTTGGAGCGACCACTGTCGGCACGGTGGGCGTTAATTTCATGGGAAATCCCGACCTGATCGTGCCGGCCGAGAAGAAGGCCAAGGAACTGGGCAGGAAACTGGCGGAAGCCATCCGGACACAATGGAAGGATCCGGCCCAGCAGGCATATTATGCAGACAGGAAAGCCCACATGAAGCAGCTCGTGCTTGCGAACAAGGATGTATGGACGCATGAGTTCGATCACTGGAATGCAATGGGCTGGATCTGATTTTTTTGGCTCAGTAGAAATCCTAAATGGGATTTGTAAGAACGCTCTTGGGGGCTACGGCAATCCCTGCCTTCGCCCCCGCCGCTGTGGCATCCCCCGGTTGCGATAGTGTTGGATTACCTGTACTCATGTCTGTACTCCGACACAGGTAATACGGAGGCATCACATACGCCCCCGCCCCCTCGGGGGCAGGGCTGGCGTAAGGGGGCGCATAATTTTAAAGATAGGTTTTCTACGGAGCAATTTTTTTTGGGAAAATACATGGTACTATCTATACCGCTCTTGGAATTTTCTATACCCTGTTTTCGCCGAACCGACTTAGACTAAGCCAGTAGCCCTCATTCCACAAACTGGGGTTTACCGCAATAAACCCCCGCATCATTTCTTTGCATTCCGCCGAATCGAGATCGCTCATCGACGCAGTGCTCTTTAATAAAACTCCATGGCACAGGGAAAGGGGAAAAAGTGGAGATTATTGAAGATTTCTTTTCTTGATCATTTCCAGCGCTTCGAATGCTTCGCGTCTCACGGAAACGTTATCGTCAGTCAAGAGACCGGTGAGGTGGTCGGCAGCCTTTTGATCACCGATCTCTCCGAGGAGGAGGGCAGCCCGTTTCCGCACATCGCTCTGGTCATCCTTGAGCACCATGATGAGCGGTGTTGTTGCCGGCTGGCCGAGCATCCAGAGCGCCTCCATCGCGCCCGTTCTTGTTCGCACGTCTCCTTCTCGGAAGACCTGCATCAGCGGGGCAATTGCGGGGACGCCGAGCGCCGCCAGCGCCTTGACTACCTCTATCCTGACCGCCCTGTCGGGATCTGCGAGCGTCTCGATGAGCGAGGGAATGGCCTTCGTATTCCCGATCTGACCCAGCACCGCTGCGGCCTCTTTGCGTATCCCCGGATTCTGGTTTGCTAGGGCAGCAATGAGCGGCTCGACGGCGGGCTCACTGATGGTAGCCAGTGCCAGAGCAGCTCTGCGGGAGATATCCTCATTTTTATCGACAAGGGCCTGGATGAGAGGTGAGATCGATGCCTGCCCCAGTGAACAGAGCGTCGCCATTGCGGACATCCGCACATGCTCCAAGGGATCGTTAAGGCTCTCGATCAAGTGAGCCACTGCACGCGGGTCGCCAATCCTGCCCAGTGCAACGGCGGCCTCATGACGGACCCATGGATCAGCATCTTTAAGGGCTTCGATAAGGTTTGGCACTGCACGGCCCTCGCCCATGACCCCGAGCGCCTGCACGGCTCCACGGCGGATGAACGGATGATTGTGCTTGAGTGCCTGGATAAGCGGGCCAACCGCCGGCTCTCCGATAAGCTGGAGTGCCCGGATGGTCTCCTGCCTGACATCCTCGCCCGGATCTGAGAGCGCTCCGATCAGCGGTACGACAGCAGGTGCACCGATCTTGCCCAGTGTATCGGCAGAGCCTCG
>JACTVF010000177.1 GCA_019695435.1 Methanoregulaceae archaeon
CGTTCACACGATAGCGATCATTCCGCTTTGCCGGATTTTCCTCCAGGAGCCGGGCTGGCGATAGATGGTGTGGAGAGCTCGGGGCAGGTAAACCGGAGGTAAGGAACACTTTATCCGATCCAGACTATATCAGGGTCGTTGCCAAAAAAACGCCCGTAACACCGTCCGATTGTGATCTCCGAAAATCCGAGTGCATCTGTGCCCCTGTTTGCTAAAATATACCCAGATTGAGCCCCATATAATGCCCATTGCCGTTCAATAGCGGCCCTGTAATGGCCATTATTTCCTTCATCGACAGAAAACCCATGCAGGCCAGGGTCCGGGTCTTAAAATCGCAGTATGAGATCGTTATAATTTGTCCGTTTTCCAAAATAAGGCTGATTTGAGGACTTTTAGAAACAAAGCCCGGTACAGGCTTTTTTTGGGTGACAAAAGCGGTAATTGGGGCTCAAATTGAGCCCGGATTGGATCGGGGTCACAAGGCGTATTTAGTGGATACAGGTACAGATCGCCAATTTTTTTTATGAGATTGTGGGCAGGAGTATCTCCTTCACACCTCCACTGTCATCCCATCTTCCGACACCACGAGCCCCGGACACTCCGCTTCAAACTGCTCCTTTAAAGCCCGGCGTTCCTCAAGGGTATGATATACTTCCGCCCCGAAATGCATCAGCGCGAGGCGCTTGGCCTTTGCCGCCTTTGCGATATGGATCGCATCCTCCGGGTTGAGGTGCGGCCAACCGGGACTTTTCTGGCCGGGCTTCAGGCCGCACTCGGTAATGAGAAGATCTGCGCCGCGTGCGAGCGTGATCGCATTGTCGCAGACTCCTGTATCCGTGCAGTAGGTAATCACCTTCCCATCAAGCTCGAACCGGAAGCCCCGGCAGGGAACGGGGTGGACGAGCGGCAGGCATGTGACCTTGAAGGGGATCTCGTGGGAACCATCCGCAAGTTCGGTCACGATCACCGCGAAGGGGACTTGTTCAAGCGGCACCGTATAGGGTTCGCGGACAAGTCCTGCAAGATCCGCTGTGGTGCCGACCTGTCCGCAGATGGTCAGACCTTTCCTGAACCGAAACTTCACCAGCGTATGGAGCCCTTCGGTATGATCGAGGTGGAAATGGCTGATGAACAGAAAGACCGGCTTGTCCTGCGAGATGTACCGGTCGGCCTTGGCGATGCCGTTCCCTGCGTCGAGAATGATATCGTAGTCCTGCGCCGAGATCAGCGCCGAGACCGTGTTTCCCGTGGAGGAATCGTACCAGCCGTTTGTCCCAAGGAAGGTGACCTGCATACCCGTAAATTGGCCTTCTTTCCTCATCAAGATGCAGGTACCCTCTGTCCCGGTGTACTCGAATGTGCAGGATTTTTAAGACACCGGGTCGATGAAGCCATTATAATTCATAGATCGGATGCGTAAACCATGAAAAACGTCCTGTGTCTAACCCTGTGTGCCGCCCTGTTTTTCCTCGCCGCCTGTGCGATCCCAGCCGGTGCGGTTGTCCTCCAGGTGACCGTCAAAGGAACGGTGACAGATGTCTCACCTGCGAATAACACCCTGACCATTTCAGATCCTGAGCAGTACGGCTGTGATTACGGATCAGGCACGTCTGCCCCGGTCTGTTCATGGACGCCGTTGAACACCTCAACGCTCACCGGCACCGTCCCGGACGCAGCGGCGCTCCCGGTGTTTTCCAAAGGTGATCAGGTCGTCGCGGTGAGCCTTGGCGGGACCGGCGGGACCTGGATCGCGCTTGCAAAACTGTACGGTTCCGGTGCCATCGCAGATAATGCGACCGATGAAGTCGGCGACATCGGGAGCCTCCCGACCGCGCTCATCGGAGACTATGCCGTTACTGCCACCACGACCCCGGACTGTTCAGCATGCATCGGGACGACCTGCAAGGCCACAGGTTCGAATGTGACGATCACCAGCGGCACAATGACCGTCGCACAAAAGACTCTTGCCTTAGGGGAGTCGCTCTTTTTCAATGGCAGGAATGATGCTTCAAGTGTTAATGTCACTTTTATGAAAGGTGAGGCCTTATCGGTGTCGTGCCCCGGTTACGCCGGTCTTATCGGTGGAATCCAGCCGGTCTCCGATTATATCGTCCACGTGGTTCCGCCGATTGGCACCAGCGTGACTGCCACCCATATAACTGACGAATCGGCCGCCTCCCCGGCATCGACGCCATCGTCATTACCCGGATCGGCAGCAGTCACAACGACGCCAAAATCCTCCCTGCCTTTTGCCGGGCTTTGCGTTCTCGGCCTTAGTATTGCCGTCATTGCAGTTCAGCGCCGCAGGGACTAACACACCTCTTAAAAAATCTCTTTTTTATGGGATCGATCACAATCTCCATGTACCCGTACGCCGCAATGGTGATCTGATACAAGAATGATTCCCCTCCCGGAGTGTGGCCACTCATGGCGCAGGTAAAAGTCGGTGTTCATGTCTCGATCGCTGGTTCGCTCGATCTTGCGGTCGACCGGGCAAAGGACGCCGGCTGTGACGTCTTCCAGATGTTTACCCGTAACCCCCGGGGCTGGGGGTACAAGCCGTTGGCCGATGACGACTGCACCCTTTTCCGGCAGAAAATAAAAACGACCGGTCTTCTCCCGGTCGATCACATGCCCTACCTCCCCAACCTTGCCTCGCCCAAACCCGAGGTCTGGGACAAGTCTGTCCAGACTATCAGGGCAGAGCTCGACCGGTGCGGGCGGCTTGGCATCCCCTATCTTGTTACCCACCTCGGCCACCATCTCGGTGATGGGATCGCGGGTGGCAGGGCCCGGGTGATAAAAGCAGTGAACATGGCACTCGCAGCGTCCGATAATGACGTGATGCTGCTCCTTGAAAATACCGCAGGGGAGAAAAACAGCGTGGGCAGCAGTTTCGAGCATATCCACGCGATCATTGACGGGATCGAAAAACCTGACCGGATCGGCATCTGCTTTGATACCTGCCACGCGTTTGCCGCAGGTTATGAGCTGCGGACCGAAGATGGCCTGGCCGCTACCCTCGCGCAGCTGGATGAGACGGTAGGCACTGATCGGTTAAAGGTGATCCACGTTAACGATACCAAGGGGGATCTTGGAAGCGGCCTTGACCGGCACGAACATATCGGCACGGGGTTCATCGGAGAGGACGGGTTCCGGCGCATCTTCCATAACCCGGTCTTTGCACGCCTTCCGCTTATCTGCGAAACACCCGTGGACGAACGGCGGGATGACCGGGGCAATATCAGAAAAGTCCGCGAACTTGCGGCATAAAAAAATTATCAAAATATGATCCCTAAACGGGAGACCGGTGTATCTCTATTGTAACACTTTCTTCTTCCCGGGAGGGTAACGATCCGGGGGACGTGCATGAATGTCATACGTATAGGATACAATATGGCGATTAATGTTGGATTTTTTGGGCCATATATTTATTGTTCCGGGCAATTGCAATCTCTTTGAATCACCGAGTCCCAGCCCGGAATTTTACCCGGGCAATCTCTTCTCCGTGAGCCGATTCGCGCGGTCTGTGATTCTCCCACGCCCTTATTATAGTGTACTCCCAATAGTTTCTGCACGAAAGCGATATTTGACGGCACTTCGGTGCTGACCGGGAGGGACGGAAGGACGCTCTACGACCAGAGCGGGTACGGACGTCCTGAAGGAGAAGGTATACGGCTTGCGCCGCAGGAAGCCCTCTACCTGCTCCATCGCCAGAAGATCGAGATCCCGGGCTATACGTTCGATACGCTGCTTGCCGAATGTGCCGACCAGCGCAATTTCCTGCGCAGTTTCCTTGTCTACCGCGACCTGCGCGAGCGAGGGTATGTCGTCCAGACCGGCCCCCACGATTACCGGGTCTTCCGGCGCGGCGAAAAACCGGGCACGGGAGAGTCACTCTACCTTGTCCGGGTCCTTTCGGAGCGTGACCCAATCCGCTTTACAAAACTGATCGAAGAAGTGGTCACTTCAAGGAATATGCGCAAGCAATATGTCCTTGCAGTCGTTGACGATGAGGATGAATTGACCTATTACGAGATCAAGCTCCAGAAACTCGCGGATGCCAGCGTACCGCAGCCCGCGATAGCCCCGACAGAAGCCATCCTTATCGGGAAATCCGCCATGGTCCGGGTGCCGCCGCAGTCCGATCTCGAAAAGGCAGGGTTCGGGAAACGTCTCGACGACGAGCGGCTCATGATCTCGCCCGTTGAACTCCTCTACCTCATGGATGCCGGCATCCTCCATGTAAAAAAGGATGGCACCCAAATCACCCCCAAAGAGTATTTTGCGTTTGCCTCGGATTCCGACCCGGAACTTGCTAGTAAGGACAAGGTCTATACCGAACTGCGCCGGCACGATTTTATTCCCCGGACCGGCTATAAGTTCGGCCACCACTTCCGGGTCTACTGCGGCAAGAACGTGCACTCCGATCTTCTGGTGCACGCAATTGAAAAAGAAGCGGTCATGCCCATGAGCGTGATCTCACGGTCGGTCAGGATGGCGCACAGTGTCAAAAAGAAGATGTTATTTGGCTGTGTACATACTACCGGTATCCAGTTCGTCGAATTTGCACGGATCAAGTTATAACGGCTGAGCGTTTCCATCATGACAGAACCGCAGATCAATCCCTGGTCAAGTACACCCTCGCTTGATGTCGAAAAAATGTTTGCCGAGTTCGGCATCGACCCGATCGAGCCGGTGCTCAAGGAACTTCCCGAGATCCCGTACTTCATGAGCCGGGGCATCGTGGTCGGACAACGTGATTACCTCCCGATCGCCCGTGCGATCCGGAACCACACGCCGTTTCATCTTTTAACCGGGTTTATGCCGAGCGGCCACCCGCACCTCGGGCACCTGATGCTCATGCGGGAAATCGTCTGGCATGTGCAGCAGGGCGCAAACGGGTATGTGACGATCGCTGACCGTGAAGCCTATGCGGTCAGGGGCCTGTCATGGGAAAAATGCAGGGAGTACGGGAAGGAGTATCTCTCCTGCCTGTTTGCTCTTGGTTTTGAAGGAGAGACGTACTTCCAGAGTAAAAACGAGCGGCTCAAGGATCTCGCGTTTGAAGCGGCAACGAAGGTCAACTTCTCCGAACTTACGGCGATCTACGGATTTACACCAGAAACAGCGCTCGCCCACGCGGACAGCGTGATCACTCAGGTGGCGGACATCCTGTACCCGCAGGTCGACCGGGAACCGGCGCCGACGCTTGTCCCGGTGGGGATCGACCAGGACCCCCATATCCGGCTCACCCGGGGTATTGCTCACAAGTTCCGGATGTTCACGGTCGAGGAGCGCGACGGGTATATCAGCGTGCGTTCGAAGAACGCACCAGATGCAGCACTCGATGCGGTGAAAAAAGCGTTCCCGCACGCGAAGAAATACGAGGGCCACGTGGATATCAAAGGCGCAGGATGTGC
>JACTVF010000178.1 GCA_019695435.1 Methanoregulaceae archaeon
CCGATGTGATCCTGAACGGGCGGAACGGAAGGCGGCAAAACGTGCGGCGAATGTGCTCGGAGTGCGGCAAGAGGCGGGCGGTTTTCCGGCGCGACAAACCGACGAGTCCAGTCAAAGCGGACAAGCGGCATGACTTGTGTCCCAAGTGCTTTCAAGCCTATCTGGACCGAAGCCGTTTCAAGTTTTGGCAGGCCGCTGGAACCGTTAGAGGGAACGAAATAATTTGGTACAACGTACCGGATTCGTGGTAGAGTTTAGTGAGTCGAAAAAAGGGGATTTGAGGTAAACCACAAAGCCGAGGAAGCCGAGCGCACCCTGGAGCGGGAGCGGGCGGAACTGAAAATGATGGTGAAGGGTTTGCCAAACAGGGAGACGCAATGAAAGAGCATCCAATCTTGATGAGCGCGCCGATGGTGCGGGCGATCCTCGAAGGCCGCAAGACGCAGACGCGGCGGATTGTGAAAGTCGCGCCCCCGAAGGGCTCCGACCCTGGCGACATTGAGCAGGACCAGGACTTCGCCGATGAGTGGTTTTATTGGGTAGACGGAGGACTCAAATCGACCACCTTCACCTGTCCCTACGGCAAGTCCGGCGACCGGCTGTGGGTGCGAGAGACGTGGGGCGTCGCCGGTGCGAGGCTGATTGATCCCTGCATGAACTTCCGGGCTGACGGAGCACAGATGCCTATTGAGGACAGGCTCGACCTAGGCTTCGGCATCAAGGGCAATCAGTATGGAGCTTCTACCGAGCAATTACTCGCCGTGAAGGATGGCTGGCGCTCGTCTATGTTCATGCCGCGCTGGGCCTCGCGCATCACGCTGGAGATTACTGAGGTTCGCGGAAGGCGCGTACCTCAGAGGCGCGTACCTCGAAGGCGCGTACCTCGAAGGCGCGAACCTCAGAGGCGCGTACCTCAGAGGCGCGAAGATGGAGGGTAAGGCGGTCGCCTCTATGCGCGTATTTTCCGGCCTCTACGACTATCAGGTGTGGGTCGTGCTGTTCGAGGATGGAAGCCGATGGGTGCGCATGGGCTGCTATTTCAAGAGCCTTGAAGAATGGGCCAAAATCGGTATCCGCAAGAGTAATCTACGCGAGTTCCCCGATGATGGTTCGGATCATAGCGAGAACCGCGTAGCGGCGTTTGAGTTTGCGGAAAAAGCGGTACTCCGCATGAAACTGGAGGCGTGAGATGACGCAAGAAGAGATTAGGAAGCTATGCCCGAACGAAGCGGACTCAACCTTTGCCAACGCTATGCTTCAGGAAATTGCTTGCCAGTTAGCTCAACTCAACGAGAACCTATGCGACCTGCGCAACCATCAAATGCCGTTCCCGGTGCAGATCGAGCCGGGGAGCTATCCAATCACGGTTACAAAGAGCTAGGGCAGGCGTACTGGAGGCGTGATGAGCAAGACGCAGGACGAACGCATGGAAGCGGGTCGAGAAGCCCGTGCCATGATCTGCGTGGGCGATGATTGGCATGACTGGGATATTTTGGATGGCTGGACACGATCATGTCTGACCACCCTCGTAGCCCAGCGGCGCGAACTGCGGAAGGCGCTGACGAAAGTAGTAGAACGCGGTTGCTCGTGCCTCAGCATGAGGGATGAGGACTGGCACGCTAAAACGTGCCTAATACCGCAGGCCCGCGCAGCACTCGCCAAGACGGAATAGGGAGGCAGGCGTGATGACCAATTGGCTTATTGCAGGCGCGATCTCAGGCTGGGTAATTGCGGTAGCGTGCTGGGTTGCATTGATGCTCCACAAATAGGAGGCAGGACGATGAAGCGCATTCCGAACTTTATAGACGTGATCCGTACCTATCGGAAGGAACGCGGTCTATCTTTTGAGGAAGCCAAGCGCGAGGCAGAGCGCCAATTTCTGAAACACGGTTGGCCGCTTCCGGCCCCACCCGCACAGAAGGAGAAGGAAGCCTCAGCCATGAGCGAAGCAGAGAGCAGGGAACAAGCGGCGAAGAAGGTGCGGAAGCGATTCAGGGACTACGAGCCGAAGTATCTCGGCCCCGGAGGAATGGCAAAGTCGAGACAACAGATCGCCATCGACCTGCAAGCGAGGCTCACAAAAGCTGAGGAGTTGCTGCGACTGGCTACTCATATCACAGTGACGACTGAGAAAGACGCGGCTATTTATGACCAGATCGCGGCCTTCCTCGCAGCCCCGCAGCGCAGCGGGCAGGAAGAGAGGGAGAGATGAAGGAAGCGATCTACGGTTTTCCATGTGTTGAGAACCCGCACGATTTCACACCCGATGAGGAATCGTGTACGCCTGCGGAGATCGCCTTCTGGGAAGATGCTAAGAAAGCGATGGGACGCTGGCGAACGAGATGTGCGTGGTGCTCGCTGTGAAACTGTACGCGATGATGAGGGCAAGATGGTTATGCATATGACGCGCACTTCATGGGGCATCGGTATCAACATGGTTGAGATGGACGAAGATGAAGGCGAGGAGTCCCATGCCGACTGACCCAAACCGCCCGCAGGAGGGCAAGCGAAAGCGCATTGATTATCAGTGTGCGCGCTGTGGGTCGAGCGTTACCTTTGAAGAATGCTGGCAATGCGGCGGAGAAGGTTTGTTCGGTCACGAATGCGGGGAAGATTGCTGTTGCTGCGCCGACCAGAGCGATAACGAACGCTGCGACATTTGCGGCGGTTCTGGAACCATACCGCATTGCCTGTCCTCGCCGGAATGGTGCGAGGCCCACCCGCTACCTGAACGGGAAACAGTCAAACGCAGCACGGTCGAAGAATTTGCGTACTAAGGAGCCTACCCCATGACCCAACCCACAGCATCCAAGCCGACGAGCAAAGTTGAACGCAAAGGGAAGTATGCCCTGACTCCACCACAGGGGGCAAATGATTGGTGGGAAATCAACGATATGGAGAAGATGTATTCCATAGTGACCGTACAAGCAGAGATGCCGAGTGCTGAGGAAATCATGCGTTTTGCTTGGGGCCGCCTAACCGCGCAGCCCATGACGAGCAAAGAGGAGGTACTGGCGGTGTGGCCCAACGCCTGGGAGCATCCTGAGAGTGGCACCATCTGGACATCGCAGGCCGCTGGTGAATTGAGCCAGTGGGAGGAATATCTCGGCCCAAGTTGGGACGATGCGGCTAAGCTACCCCCTGTAGGCCGCCTACCCGCGCAGCCAACTTGCCCTGAGTGTGGACGCCGACAGATAAGCGGCGACGATCATTTCGGTAACTGTTCTCACGCGCAACTAACCGATGCGCAGCCAGCGCAAGAAATTAGGCCAAAACTATGGAGACAACGAAATATTGATGGCGCTGTAGTTCCTGTTACAGAATGTGAAACTGTGATTTTGCAGCCGCAGCCAGCGCAACCCGCAGCATCCAAGCCGACGAGCAAAGAAGAAAAGATTGCTTATGTAACAGATGAGTACCGCAATCACCGCGTTCGGGGTATTTACTTGCTCGATGAGAGCGGCCTTGCCCGCGTTGAGATTCTTCGGGGTGAGCAGATTATGCGAACGGGAAAAGTTCAAGCATACAAAATTTGGAACTACTCCGCTCACGCGCATGACATTGTTGATGAGTTTTTAGCCGACCTACCCGCGCAGCCCCAGAATGGCGAACACCGCACAGTGGACGGTGTTCCGTGTGTGTGGAATACGAACTGCTATTGCGGTCATCCCTTTAGCAAACACACATCCCTCAAGTGTTCCTGTACCCTGTGCAACTGCACCACATATCGTGAGCGTGGATGGGTTGCTACTGGCCTGCCCGTGCAGCCAGCGGTGCGTCTAATGAAAAATGAAGGCAACTTGCCACAGCCAGCGCAACCAAATGAGCCACGCGAATGGATACAATACATATCCCATCCACCAGTAAATGTGGATCACACTGCATCTGCGCCTGCTCACGACAGGCCACCCGATCCAGCGCAACCCGCAGCAGAGAGCCGAACGGGAGGCTGTCCTGATTGTCACGATAATGATGGTCTCGTGAACGGGCAGCAAGACTGCCCCAATTTGATGCACGACCGCCTGATGGATTTGGCCTCGGTCATGTACCAGATCGCCGGGGCTAACCTGATGCCACTGAGAGTCATGGACATGCTTTCCGTGATTCAGCGAGGCGCGTGGACTGATCCGGGCGCAGTGTTGCCGTACATGCCAGAGGAAAACGGCGTGGGATGGGATGAGGTAGGTGGAGAAGTAAACAAGATGCACCCCGATGCGCCTCGTGGTTTCCCTGCGCCTCAACCTAGCCATCCCGCAGAGTTGCCGCCGCCAGTGTTTATCGTGCGGGACGAAGATGACCTACTCGAATTGCCGCTCGATTACTACACTACTGAAAGCGTAGAGAAGTTTCGTGACGCCGCTCTCGCCAAACTGCGGGAGGCGGAGCAGGAGAAAGCGGACGCAGTTTGCTTGCGCGACATTTACCAGCGGCAGATGAAGTTGCATGTCGCGGCTAGAGGAATGGCCGAGCGCGCAGTAGCGCGGCTGACGGCTGAGTTGCAGCAGTTGAAGGATGGGAAGGAGCCGCTATGAAGATTCAAGTAGTGCGTTGCGACGGATCAGCGGAAGTAATCAACCTTGTTGGAGTCATCACCGCGTCAGAGTCGTCGATGCTCCACGTCGAAGCCACAGGAGCCGATTATTTCTTCCGTGAAGATGGTCACTACGATGGCTGGGGGATGGCCGTAGGAAGCGAATCTGGCATGAGCGCGGACGAAGCCTCGGCTCTTATCCAAGCAGTCGAAGCAGACCGAGAAATTATCAAGCCATCCGATATGTCATCGGAAGAGTTGGAAGCAGTTGTGCAGGGGTTGGATGACGTACAGCACGGTCGAACTAAATCACTCTTACAAATTGATGCGGAAATTGAACTCTCCTGAAGGCCATCGCAGCCGAATCCGTGATGCGTATGTGGGCCGCTGGAGCATCTGAAGGTGCCTCTATTGAAGCAGAGAAGTGTAGGGAACGGCGCGTGAAATTATGACACTAATCGAAGGCTTCGAGGCTATGGGTTGGCTGGTTCTTACGTGTTGGTGCATCTGTGACTTGTTAGGGATTAGGAGGAAGCTATGACTGAGCCAAGCATAGAGAGCCAAATCAAGCACATGGTAGATCGGTTTCTCGGATGGAGACTTCCCCACACCTTCAGTCCTGATGACGGGATAAGTTTTGATCCTGTCGGCAACAAAGGTACACCCTACGAATATAGGCGGCAGCCAACGGGCACTAATTTGCTTGATGCAGTTCAAGCGGAAGAAATGGTGCGTTACATGCTTGAATCAGGAGTACCAACCGCACAACCTAGCCAGTCCGCTATAAGCAAAATATTTGCATCAGTGGAAGACGCTGCTAAATTCTATCGGGAGCAAGTGAGTACCTTTGCAACCGATCCACAAATGGTGGTCGTTTGTAAAGCATCCCT
>JACTVF010000179.1 GCA_019695435.1 Methanoregulaceae archaeon
GTCGGAGAGACTAGGCCAATCTCAAAAAACCTTTTTCTGATGTGAATCGAGAAGAGAATACGCAGCCTGATTGGTTATTGCTGCCCTTTATGAGTATTATTCTGCGTTTGTTCAGCGTGATAGCATGAAGGTAGGTATGCGAGGAGACGGGTCACTGTCCCTTTTGTATCCTGCGTGAGAGAGTATTGACGTGTATGCCCAGCTCTTCCGCGATCTCTGCGATGGTCATACCCTGCTCACGTTTGGCCTTGACTTCTTCTATATCGATGTCCCTGAACGGACGGCCTACATGGACTCCCCGCGCCTTGGCTGCCACAAGTCCCTGCTTTGTCCTCTCGCTTAACAGGTCTCGCTCGCGCTCTGCCATTGTGATCATGAAGGTAAGCATGATCCGGCGCATGCCCTTATCGGTGCAGCTATTGAGAAACGCCTCTGCCGGGGAGAGGGACCATACTTCAATCCCGAGATCTTCAAGGTCTAGGATAGACCGGATGGCGTCTGCGTACGTCCGGCCAATACGGGAGATCTCATAGACGTATAGCCGGGAGACTGCGCCCGGGTTGCTCTTCACATACTGGTATAATTTTGAGTATCCTGGACGGCTCCGGGCTTCGGTCTTACCGCTGACGGTATCAACGAAGATCCGCTCTTTGTCAACGTGCTTCAAAAGCTCGACACACTGATTATCCGTGTGCTGATCGCCGGTACTCACCCGGGCATATCCAATGAAATACACCATAATTACCCTTTAGTGTGGATACTATATAAATACACCTTAAACGTTCGTTTGTGGTGTGTTTCCATTGGAGATTCCTCACAGGAAATAACAGTATTTCCATTCATGCGCAAGAATTGCCTTAATTTCCATTGCATAAAATTGTGTACGAGGGCCCGGGTCATCACGTCATAGTGAGCAGCAGGAAGTGGGGAGGTCTCCGGGTCTCCCGATGAATAATTTTTCGGAGATCATCGAGGGTCTTTGTAAGTACCTCTGTATTCCTCTCGTGATAAGGAACTGGGGGGATTATTCACTACATAGGCACGATATAGGAGTACAGTCTGCAATTTGCCGGTTATTTGTGCATTACCCTACTATTAACACCCTATTACCCATTACTCTACGAGGCTATTACCTCTAAAAACCCTATTATCTATAAAGAGTGAGAGAGGGGGGTATTCGCATGTCTTCTCTTGCGTTCGTTTTTTGCGTACGTTTGCACGCTTCCAAATAAAGGGGGTAATGGGGTATTAGCGTCGGAAGAGGTAAGATAATGGGGGGGTAAAGGTAGGGGTAATACCCCTCATTTCCTCAACCAAAAGGTGTGAATGTCGTTTATGCCCGGGACGCTTTCCCGGGAGTATTCGAGTTTTGGTTCTTTACCCATGAGTCCGCCCCGTGGGTTCTGGAAGGTTCCATCCTTTCCGCGAAGCGCTTTATAGACACTCTGAAGAGTGAGCCCAGTCTCGTTTTCGATTTCCCCCACGTTCTTGTGTTTCCCATCGGATAAGCACTGCCGGACTGCCGCCTCATTCCGGCTAAAACCGGGTGTCGAGCTGTTGAGCATCGGTTTTGAGTAAGTTAGGAACTGATCCACCTCCATAAAATCTGCTTCTGTGGTTGCGGTCCGGTTGCATAAGAGCGCGTGACTCTGGACCAAAGTCAGATACCGTTTAAATTCTCGGATAGGTATATCACGGTCGATTTTCTTATGGAGGGTCACGGCTCTGGGAGTGATCGCGGTCCACACTGCATAGATAACATCAAGGTCCGGCCCGATATCCGGGTGGGGTTCCTGTATGAATTTACGGATCGCGGTCATCTGTTCCGGGGTCCTGCGTACTTCAAGCGTTAAGAACCGGCTCTCGTCTTGTCCTTCATCGCTCTCAAGAACCACACTTTCCACTGACGTAAGAATTAAGGAAACACGCGCGGGAATGTGCAAATCCTTTTTAGCATGATTAACCACAGTCCCCCTGGTAACGCCAGTGAACCATGAAGTTAGCATGTTTCGGTATAGGGATGCGGTTTCCGGCTCAAATACGGTATCATCGCTGAATACTATGGTATTGGGGTGGAGCTCATCTTCAGCATAAAATAGATATTTCATACTGAAGGTTTTTATGAGTCGATCGGAAGGGTGGACAAATTGCATCGATGCCTTCACACTATCCGATTTCCCGGACTGGGTCGTTCCCATGATATGAAGATGTAGACCGTCGTTTGCGTTCAATACCCGCATGTTAGCAGCCATGAGTAGGACCCCTGCGAGGATATGACCATCCCCTAACCAGACTTTCCCAAACGTGTCGTTACAATATTTCAAGAACCCCCCGCTCTCGTAGATCTTCCGTGCGGCTTCCCCGATCTCCGGTGCCGGCGTGCTGGGAGAGTTCTTACCTAACCCAGCCTGCCGGATGGCTTGAGTCTCTTTTAAGAGTCCGGCGGCTTTTTTCTCTGCGCCATTACTTGACGTTGTGGTTGGCTTACCTGTTGGACGCGGAGGAGGTATCACCTGTGGCTTTACGGGGGCAATAGAGACCGGTTTCTTGGCGATTGTCACGGGTTTAGGGGGTTGGACTGGGACTGCCGGCTTTTGGCCTTCTATTGCCTTCTGCGGGGCGGGGACCAGCTCCGGATCATCGCAACAGAGTCTGTATTCCGGTTCCGGGGTTGTTGTGGAGGTCATGGGGTTGCCTCCTGCCGGAATCGGCCCAAGAACTGATCGCAGACATCGAGCACCCCGTCGGCCCCCAGCTCATTAACCCTGTCACCATGGATCGGGGGCATTCCGAGCCCTTCACATTCTTTGAGGAGCTGGAAGATCTTCTCGACCTTACTCGAATCCCGGATCTTGTCCGATAACATCCCGGTAAGGCTCGTACCTGCAGCTCGCAGGATTTCCGGGTCACAGTGACCGTGGAAACACCTGCCAGTGATCAGGCCATCGGCGCACCGAACGAACCGGGCATAGGGTGATGCGTCTGTCGTGTGCTGCTTGATGTTGGGGCATTCGGTTTCTATTACCTCAATGATCCCGCCATGCTCAAGGTGAAACGGCTGCGGGCTGACATGTGCGCACCTGAAAGGGATACCGGCGGCTGTTAACCGGTCTGCGAGAGATCGACCCGATACGTGACCGGTGAATGGTTTTACCTCCGGTAGTGCTGCGGGCACTTTCCCGAAGTTCTCTCGCAGATATTCTACATGGTTTGGCGGCAAGTACCGGATCGGGTAATCCCGCTCCCCGTAAACGTTCCCGGTCAGACGGATAAACCGTTTATGAGTGAAAAAGTCGCCATCTTTCCCGCTGATGCCTTCTCGCAGGTGGAACGGTTCGGTCCCTTCCGGCACCTCAAAGAACAGGTGCAACCCGCGACCGCTCACGCTGGTTTCCGTGAGGGTGATACTCCCGTGCAAAATGCGCTTTACGACCTCGGTCACGGGGTTTCCTTCCTCGTTTAAGGCTCCATCAAGGTCGATGCAGGCCAGACGGTTTCCTTCGCCAAGGAAGATGCCGAGCCCGGCGCCATGGGTCTTCCGGTCGTAGAGCTGATCGGTGGCTTCCCAGAAGTTCAGGAACAGGTCCGGATCCGACCATGTGAGCGCGTGCCCCCGGTCGTAATCCCACGGTTTTTTACCGAGCGACAGAGCCCAGCATTTCGCCGCAAGGAGTGGTTGAAATCCTCGTGCTATCGCATCGAGCTGGGACTTCATAAGGGCGCTCATTGCTCATCCTCCCGGTCGAGTGCGTTGATCGCATCGGTATCATCCTCCATTCCGGCTGTAATGACGGTGAACTCCCCTGCACGAAGCCGATCAGCCACGCTGCGAGGATCATCGAGGTAATAAATACGTCTGATTGCCACGATCTGCACCGGGCTTAAATCATTGAGGTCGTCATCGTGCTGCCGTAAGAGGTGCAACACGTCAGCGCGATCCCGGGGTATTTCAGAGGGAGGAAGATTTGATACCACGATTATTCCTCGCTGCCACCGGCTCGCCCGGTAAATTTTCGTCGGCTATCTGGATCCAGCCTGCATCTTTCAGGATTTGTGCAATTCCCTGAGCTGCCGGACCCATTGCCCGAATACTCTCGTTAGAAAAGACGGCGACTTTATCAGGTTTCGCAGATAACGCCATTGTTGCCCTCCTTGGGAGTGGTAGCCGGGGCCGTTGCCGTAGGAAGCTCTGCCCCGGTTTCTTTGGTTTTCGTTGTCGTTCCTTCAAGAGCATCCGCAGCCTGAATTAGGGCTTTGGTTGCAATTTTGCTGACGCACAAACCGGCCTCTCTTGCCCGGTCGTGTGCCTGGGCATCAACTCTGACTGGTTTTGTAAATTTCTGCATACATTATTTTACAAAATCCCTCCCATATAATCTTGTTTATCCTATCAGTTGAAAAAGCCAACATTTGGGCTTATTTTTTGAATTTAAGCGCTTATAAGAATTATATTTCTTTTAAGAATTATAGGAATTGTAGGAATTATATTTCCTATATGAGTGGTATTATCTTATCACTGTGTAAGGATATTAATGACACAAAAAACGCCTGAAATGGTCTGCGATTTAATTAAAAATTTTTCAAAGAAAATCTGCTGATTTTTTTAAAAAATTGTTGCATTCTTTTAAGAAAAGTGAGATGCGCGGTTACTCGTGCGTATCTGTCGCACCCCTCGCCGCCATAAACTTCTTGAACACCTCGAATAACCGGCCCTCGTCTGTCTGGACCTGTTCAACCTGGGCCAATTTATATTCAAGTGTTGCGATGGTCGCGTCCTGTGCTGCAATCCGTTCTGTCTGCTCCTTCCTTATCTCCTCGATCTCGCGTTCCTGAACCCGTTTGCTCGGCTGATTTATGTAGAGGGAATGCTCTCCCTCGTGGAATTTCGCGCGGGCCTCCTCTGGGGGGATCCTCCGGTACGCTTTAGTCAAATACCCCTCATGCCCCATCAACATCTCGACAAGATCCAGATCCATGGTTCTGACGGCATAAGTCCTGAAATATTTCCGGCAAGAGTGCATGGTACATTTTGCGTGATACTTCCCCCGTTCACCATCAACGCGGTTGAATAATTTCAGCCATGTCTTCTTCATGCCGCTATATGAGGAGCAAAATAGGCGCATATCCTTCCCTGTCCGTCCCCGGGAATAGTATTTATTATCCGTCTGCCTCATGTAGTCCTCTCGCAGGGTAAGCCATACGTCAATGGCCTCGCGTGCCTCCGAAGTGAGATAGACGGTTCTCCCGCGTTGGTTAGTCACTTCGGGGCGGATGTGGACTGTATCGCTATCTATATCATCCGGCCTGATTGCACACAGTTCCCCTGCTCTCATGCCGGTACTGATTAGCATCGTGATCACGGCGCGTTCTCGGGGGTTAGCGATATCCATCATCCGGCGCAGGATATCAAGGGTGAGTG
>JACTVF010000180.1 GCA_019695435.1 Methanoregulaceae archaeon
GGCTATCTCAACAACGGGCTTCTCATTTGCCCATTGACGGATGATACGATGGATATCCCGATTCGTTAATTTGCTCACATCGCTATTTAGGGATGTTGTCAAATGATTTCGGGATACTACACTCAAAAATATACAGTCAAAAAAATTTCAACTGCAAAAAGTTCCGCTTTTAAAAATTTCAGACCGAAGAGTTTGCTATCCAAAAACTTTCAGGCCGGAAATAACAGGCCTCATAATCTTTTACAGGATCCGGGAGCCGGACGGATCGGTCATACAACAATCCGCGCAGTCAACAGGCCTCCAACGTTACACTGCATGAAACCCCACATATTTTCCGGATTTTACTATGATTCGCCGGAAATTTCCGGGCCGGAAAACTTTCGTGCCAAAAAATTTTCCATTTGAAATTTTTCATGCGCAAAATCATCGGGCCGTTTCAGACTTCCAGCGCAGGGACATGACAAACCATGCACCCATTCGTGAACACCTGCACCACTAGTTTTTGTTCGGCGCGATCCGGTGCACCGGTTTCAGGAATGCACACGAGACCCTCCCACGTGTCCGGCCAGCCCTTCCTGATTTTCTGCGGTGCACACGGTGACCTCAAGGGATTTTTATACAGAGTTAACCCTGTTGCAGGATGGTGTACTGGTCCCTGCACCGGGCATTCAGGATACAAGTGGGGTGTAAAAATGCCTGTTTCCCAACAGGCAATAAATGTGTGTGGTGCAGTAAAAGAACAAAACTATGATAAAGTGCACCACCAAACAAATTGAGTATGGTGCGGTATTCTGTATCCATGGATGATACCTTAACGGACAATATCGACAAGATCTGCGAACAGCGGAAGATCTCGCGCTCCGACTGGATCGCGGAGGCCTGCACCGGGCATCTGACCACCAATGCACCAACCCTCGCGTGCACACTCCCTGCACCCGGCGCAAACGGGCCCAACATGCAGGACTACGATGCGACGTACCAGGACTTCCATCTCGATGTCCCCGAGTACTTCAATTTCGGGTTTGACGTGATCGATGCCTGGGCAAAGAAAGACCGTAACAAGCTTGCGATGATCTGGACCAACCAGAAGGGTGAGGAGAAAAAGTTCACGTTCTGGGACCTGATGCGGCTCTCCAACCAGGTCGTGAACATGCTCATCAAGTACGGGGTCAACAAGGGAGACCGGGTCCTCATCATGCTGCCCCGGCTGCCGGAGTGGTGGATCGCAACCATCGCCCTTATCAAGCGCGGCGCAGTCTACTGCCCGGCCCCGACCATGCTCACACCGCACGACCTGAAATACCGGATCAATGCCGCAGAGATCAAGATGGTGATCACCACGGAAGAGCAGGCCGACAAGATCGATTCCATCATCGGCGAGTGCCCCACCCTGACCTGCCGGTTTCTGGTTGACGGCAAACGCGAGCACTGGATAAGCTACCAGGTCGAACTTGATTACCCGGCGCCGGTCTCGGCAAAACTGGTCAACCTTCCCGGCATGAAAAAGACCAAAGCCACCGACCCGATGGTGATCTTTTTTACTTCAGGAACCACCGGGGAAGCAAAGATGGTGATGCATAGCCAGAGCTACGCGCTCGGCCATATCACCACATCCCGGTTCTGGCACGATATCCACACAAACGATCTCCACTTCACGTTCTCGGACACCGGGTGGGCAAAGAGCGCATGGGGAAAACTGTACGGGCCCTGGCTTGAGGGGGCAGCAATCTTTGTCTACGATATTAGGGGCCGGTTCAACGCAACCGAGCTCCTGCCGCTCATCGAGAGATACGGCATCACGACCTTGTGCTGCCCGCCTACACTCTACCGGATGCTGATCCTTGCTGACCTCGACAAGTTTGATTTCACCGAGCTCCGACACTGCGTTAGTGCCGGCGAACCGCTCAACCCCGAGGTGATCAAAGCATGGAAGGATGCGACCGGCCTGACCATCTACGAAGGGTACGGCCAGACCGAGACGGTGCTCTGCATCGGGACGTTCCCCTGCATGAAGGCACGGTTCGGGTCGATGGGCAAACCTGCGCCCGGCTGGGTGATCGAGCTCCACGATGAGAACGGGAAGCCGGTCGGCGTCCACGAAGAAGGCCGGATCGCGATCAAAGTCGAGCCAAAACCGGTCGGGATGTTTTTGGAGTACTTTGACAATCCTGAAGAGAACAAAAAATCGTTTGTAAACGGCTGGTATTACACCGGCGACAAAGCCTACAAGGACGAGGACGGGTATTATTGGTTCATCGGTCGCGATGACGACGTGATCAAGGCATCCGGCTACCGGATCGGGCCGTTCGAGGTGGAGAGTGCACTCATCGAGCACCCGGCCGTGCAGGAGGCGGCTGTTGTGGGTTCACCGGACGATATCCGGGGTATGGTCGTCAAGGCGTTTGTGATCTTAAAACCCGGTTTTGCCCCATCGGAGGCGCTGGTCAAGGATCTCCAGACTTATGTAAAGAAGGTCACAGCGCCGTATAAGTACCCGAGGTTAATTGAGTTTGTCGATTCCCTCCCCAAAACCATCTCCGGCAAGATCCGGAGGATCGATCTGCGGGAGCGGGAACTCAAACGGTATGCGAACGGGCAGAAGCGGTAACCACCGCCTCCCGTCACCGGTACATTTTCCCCTACCTTTATTAAACCGTGAACGTAATCTATACAGGCGCGAGGGTAGCCAAGCCAGGTCAACGGCGCCAGGTTCAGGGCCGCACGACGGAATATGGTATCAGGTCACGATCGCGCAACACAACCAAAAACGGGCGAGGGTAGCCAAGCCAGGTCAACGGCGCTGGGTTCAGGGCCCAGTCTCGCAGGAGTTCTTGGGTTCGAATCCCATCCCTCGCATATTATTCGATGTGAAGTAACCGGGCTATCCCTTGGGAATATCATGTCATACAGAGATATAAAGGAGAAACCCAGTTCAGGGCGCCTATAGTATAGAAATACACAGTGTATTGGCCCGGGCCGTTCGTCAGCAGATTATTGAGCGTCCAGAGTGGCGAGAAATAAATGCAGCCCGGGTTGTTCATACAGAGATTATGGTGCGAGCCCACAATCACCTCTACCGTGAACTGACCACTGGTCCCGGTGATCGGCGGATACCAAGCCTCAGAGGATCCACTAATGGCGACGTTCTTCACTCCATCCCATATGAACGTATACGGGAAGCTCGGAATGCGATTGCAGGATGTGGCCACAAGAGCGACTGGCAGACTGCCCGGCACGTCCACCAGAGTCACAGCGCCCCCAACTACAGGGGTATTGGCCTTGACGAAAACCGGGAGCTCCCCGGGGGTTTCATGCAGAGTGCCAGCCTGACCTATGAGAGGAGCTGATGCCTTAACGAATATCCAGCCTCCTTTGCCGTCATCTAAGATGATCCCTTTATCCCCGATCTGAGGGGCGTAGCTCATTGTGGCACCTGAGCGGTTACTGTAGAGCCATCAGGGGTTGTGACTGTGATCTGGTTTTTCGAGCTCACAGAGGTGATCGTGGCGGTCTTCGTCTTCTTCACTTTATTCTGCTTATAGTCAACGAGGTTGTTCAGCTCTGTGACCGCGTCGTCGGCCATCACGGGAATCAGGAGGTTCTTCTGCGAGAGATACGTATCGGCTGTGAACTGTATCTGACTCCGCACATCGATCCCGCTATCAGTCACGGTCATCTTCTTCGTGATGCCGATGATACGGAAATACGACGTGCCGAGGTAGGGGATTGCGGTCTCAGGCACTCCTTGGGAGTTGATGATCTGGAAGTTCGTGAACTGGATCCTCTGGTAGATCTGAAGATCCACTCTGCCGATGAGTTCAACCCTGTAAACGAAGGGCACGACTGTCACGTACTGATATAGCAACTGAGCTCTTGCCTGCACGAGAGCGAATGAGCCAAAAGCTGAATTAGTCGGGTCGGTATAGGTACAGGGGAAATCTTGATTGAACGGCGCACCCGGCGGACTTGTCACATATTGCCCCGTAGATGCGAGATCGGGCTGAGTCGTAACGGCTAACTTCCCCCCGCCGGATGAGGCGCAGTTGGGAATTAAGTAGTTGCAGATCATCTTTGCACAGGTCTTATAGACTGTGCCGACCGGGTCGGATGCACCGACTGCAAGTGTTTCCGAGTAGGGTTGGCCGTAGATCGAACCTCCGATGATTAGAGTCCCCCCGGTAGTCATGGGGCTACCAGATAGTGTGACCACAATCTGAGCCGGATTATTCGTGTTGGGTGTGCCGAGCGCGATCTCTACGCTATCAAGCCACGTCTGCGCAGGCAGCAGGGTAGAGGCCGAACCATTATTTAGCCAGATCAGACCTGTGCTGTCAATCATGCACTCATAGAGGTTACCAAGAGAATCCGTGCCACGGGCGATGACTGTGTTGTATCCGTCGTCGGGTTTATCGGTGACGTCTGCGCCCGCATCTGAATCCACATGGGCTCCCTCCCCGGATCCCAAGGTGATTGTCGCCACTGGCGGAAGATCTGTAAAATATGTGTCGATGGCGTCTGCCGGGATCCAGAACCAGACGGGTTCAAGTACCCCCCCTACGGCATGCCATGAGCAAATGAATATCATCTGAGTATATGCTTGAATCTCATTAATCGCGTCCTGAATCGTGGTCTTCTCAGTCCACGAGAACTGCTTATAAGGAATAGTCGTCCCCCAGCCAGGGGTGGACATACAGGATGGGCAGGATATCGGTGGGAAGCCACTCACTCCGGTTGAGTTGACCAGAGCGGTGATGATCGCGCCGGGATCTGAGATGCCATTCGTAGTCCAGAGATATCTCGGCACAGGGTTCTTAGCGAGATAGTAATCGTAACTGTAGGCCAGAAGCGTCGTCACGTTATTCGCGGTCTTCATGCTGTGCGTAGCATAGGGTAGCATCCCAAGGAATACTGTCGGAAGAGTGCCGTCGTAGTTTGGCATCCACGGGACCACTCGAGACCACGCCGGATAGTCTGAGTATCCACTGGTGTTGATCGTGCACTTATAGTAGGCGTCCTGCACCGTCCGCTCGACTGTGATATCGGTAACCCTGTAGAGACCGGGCTCATAGGTGATGCTTGAGGGAGGAAGGATCTGCGTGACACATGTGAGGGAAGCCCTAGCGACTACCCTGATAGGAGCAGACCCGTAGAATGCGATTGGGCCGTTAAGGACCCCCAGAGCAGCCACCCCGACTAGGGCCTGACCATAGAGCGCCTCTTTCTCCCATAGAACCCCGGTAGCCTGCACACCAACCGGGGCCTGACCGATCAGAATCGCATTATCCCCTAAAACTCCGGTCGCCTTAACCGCCACCGGGGCCGTACCTAATAGGCCGTATTTGATCGTCAGAACCCCGGTGGTAGCCACATTGACCGGCGCATGCCCCGCGAGGGGCAGGCCATTCGTCAGAACCCCGG
>JACTVF010000181.1 GCA_019695435.1 Methanoregulaceae archaeon
TTTTGCAGATTTTCCGGCAGGTTCGCGTCCCGCCCGGCCGGGCCCTGAGGGGGGAGGGGGGTGACCCCCTGCTGGCCCGGCACATGGGTGGGGGGGTGATCCCCTCCCAAAAAAAAGAAAGAGGGGGGGGTAGGGGGATCACCCCCCTCCCCCCCTTGTCCGCAAACGCCCGGATTTTTTCATGGATCCGATCCTGAAAAAAAACGGTCACAGCTGCGTCCGGTGGCAGGATCGCCTGCCCGGCTGATGTGTTCGCTGTCCGGAAAACGCCCCTCCCGGAACACCGCTAAAGGGAAATTATTTCTCAAAGTATTGGGCGTATTTCGTTTATTGCGGTGATATATTGGGACTTTTCCCCGGCGGTGGACAGGAATCCTTCCGGATCGTGTCCGCCACAGCAAGGTGTCAGGAAACGGGGGCTGATTTGGGCCCGGATTTGGGTGGGGGGAGATGAAGTGTGGGGGGTTATATATCCTCCATCAAATTTACAAAAATCAGAGACTCTTATCAAGGATGACCGGTTTTGACCCGTCCGAGGACACGGCAGCATTGATTACGCGGTCGCTGCCGGAATCGGGTGCGGCAATCCATATGCAGGTTCAGGATTGCATCATGCAGGTGTTATCTTGATCGTTCGTTATGGCGTTTCGTTTTTTTCAGAGGTTTCTTTTTCACCGGTTCCTTCCTGTTCATTATCCGGGAACTTCATCCGGTACATCCACCCCCCAAAAAACAGAATGATCGGTACTCCTATGGGAATCGTAAACCCCGCCGGTCCATGAAACAAAACCCCGTACTGGATCATATCGGATAGCAGGAAGAGACATCCGCCTATTATGGTGATAATGGCGGCGGCTTTGAAGTATGCAGAGGATTTCTTAAGATATACATACAGCAGGAAGCAGAGAACGAGGAGCAGGAATGCCGATGCTGTCACGTTGAATCCCGTTGCAAGAGCGCTGCGACCGGTGATCGCCCCGCTGGTAATGAAATTGATATCTCCGGTGAAAAAAATGAAACTGTTGCCAAGGTAACTTTGCAGGTACCTGAATAGTTCCCACTGAACCCCAATGGCGAGCCAGTCACCGATGACGAAGATGTTGATAGGGATGAGGAAGAGGATGCACTGGAGAATCAGGGGAACCGCATAGGGGGATGTTCTCATGGATTTTAATATGTGTGTCAACCGGTATTGAGACTATTGCCTGTATTTCTCCCTGTCGTGAGGCTCTGGACATTATGGAAACCGGGATGAACGACCGGGGTCACCCCCTGACGATGGAAATCGATAAAAGCGTGTGAAGGTTCCCCGCCTCAGGGCCTCTCCGAGACACGGCGGGGCAAGAGAGTGTTGTACTGCATTATAGTCATTAATCCGCCGCGGGGCGCCCCTTTGGGGGCGGCAGCATCTTCGTTCACTTGGGGGAGATAAGGGTTTCCTCATCATATCTGAACTATTTTCAAAGGAGATAGGAGGGTGTTTCAACCCCGCTCGTATGAAAACTGCAAGTGCCCCACGTACACCGGAAAGATAAAAAGATCAGGATTCTTTGGATGTGAGATCTATACTGATAATTACAGGCTCATCCAAAGCGATGCGAGATCTGTGACATAAACCAAATATGCGATGTCGGACTATGGCTCTGCTTTTAGAATCCGTTCAACAATATCGCTTGTTGGGCAATGCCACATCGGGAAAAAAGAAAATGGGGTTATAGTTGGGTCTGCAGAAGAATTTGTGAGGATCCATCCGAAAATGTACCAATGACTACAACATTCGTTGGCGGTGTTGACGTAGTAAGTACTGTAATCTGACTTCCAACGGCAGTTGCTAAAGACTGAGGTTGACTTGTATTACCGGTGACATTCACCGAAATAGAGGAAAGACTTCCCACATCCTGACCGCCATTATTTGTCAACATAATCCCACTAGATACACGCTGTGCCGTTATTGAAACGATATGCGTCTTCTGGATGTTCCCTGCCATGCCGAACACGAACGCAGCGATGACCGCTGCGAGGATCACGGTGATCGCGACCATCAGGATGACGCCGATGACCGGTGATACTGCTTCTTCATTTTTTCTGGTAAATGCCATGCAAAACACTCCTCAATACATATCCACTGTCGGATATGATACTGTATAATCAGACTATTATCTCATTTATGTATTTAAAATAGGAGGATCTAAATTTCAGGTTGTGGGGGCAGAGTTAGGGAATCCGTGCGGGAAAGCCCTTGTGCCAGGCATCGGGCAAGAGCATGGAGGAAGGTTGAGGGCCGGTACTGTCTTGCCGTAAATGGAGGAATGGGCAAGCCCCGGGCAGGGAATGCAACCGTGCCGGATGAACCCTGCTGCGGTGTCTCGGACCGGGAGGACTCAACAGTACAGATAAAGACCTGAGGGAATACCGGGTGCAAACGGTTAATGAGTTTCCCCGCATCCTTTCAGGTAAGAACATGAAGATCGCGATATTCCAGCACACAGCATCAGAGACCGCCGGGTATTTCGAGACGGTCTTTAATGAGCACGGCATCCCGTACGAATATATCCGGCTCTACGAGTCCGGTGAAGTACCGGCTACCGCGGCCACCCACCTCATGTTCATGGGCGGGCCGATGAGCGTCAACGACGAACAGGAACTGCCGTACCTCAAAGAAGAAAAGGCCCTCATCCGTGACGCCGTACGGCAGGGCCGGCCGGTCCTCGGCATCTGCCTCGGCGCCCAGCTGATCGCCTCCGCGTTCGGCGCCCGGGTCTACCCGTACATTCAGGAGACCGGCTGGCGCGAGCTCCGGCGGGAACATGCGGTGCAGGGAGTCTTTTCAGCGTTCCCGGCGCAGTTCCACGTCTTCCAGTTCCACAGGGAAACGTTCGATCTACCGGCAGGTGCTGATCTCCTCTGCACTGGGGATGCGGTGAAAAACCAGGCGTTTTCTTACAAAACCGCCCTCGGGCTCCAGTTCCATCTTGAACTCACCGGTGCCATCATCCGGGAGTGGACACGGGACATGGATGCCGCAACCAGAGAGACGATACGCAAGGAAACCCCCCGGTACATTGCGGAGAGCAACCGGCTCTGCCGGATGATCGCAGAGGCATTCATCGCAAAAAGATAACGATGCCGGGCCACGGGTCATTGCCCGTTCCCTTCAAGCGATCTTACGGGCCGGGTCCAGCTGGATCTCGTGCGGGAGCCGGGCCAGCGCAACGGCGCCAAGGGCCCCGATAACGCCGTTCCCCCCGTACAGGACAGCGCCGGACCGCTTTGCAGCCTCTTCTGCCGCAGCACGATCGACCACCTGTTCCCGCACCAGCCTGCCGTACTCCCTCAGGTCCGCAGGAATCGTCATTCCCTGCCGGAACGCAAGGCCCCACTCGGACGAAAGGGCTTCGTTTTCCACAAACTCGCGGCTCTTGGCCATCACCCGGTCAATCCGGGCCGGGAGAACGGCCACCTCGATATAGCTTGCCGAGTTCCCGGCAGTCTTGTTTTTTACGCTCTCGTTGAGCATCACGACATGGTGGCTGATGGGAAGCACGACCCTGCCTGTCGTGAGCCTTGTGAGCAGCGCGAGCGCAAGGGCAAACGTCGCCCCCCCTTCCGGCGAATCGGTATCGTCCACGCCAATCGTGAGATGAGCCAAAGCCTGCGTCCAGACGTTCCCCTCGACAACTCCCCCTGCCCGGTCCAGTTCGACACGTGTCACACCTTCCGCATGCGACATCATATCCGTGAGCGAGTATGCAGGGCCCCCGATGCAGCGGATTTTCTGGATAACATGATCCCCTGTGTATCTGATGCCGCTGATCCCGACCGCGGAAAGAGGTGGAAGCCCGATAGAGACCGTTGCGTCGCCAAGCCGGGCACATTCGCGCAGGAGCGTTCCGTCGCGTGTCACGTCAGTAAGCATACCCCCCGCACGGGCATGGTGGTAACCGCAGAACGCCGCACAGGCTCCGCTCATGCAGTCATGGAAGACCTCGACACGCTCCCCATCAGTCGTGGTAAAAATCCTCCTGCAGGTGCTCTGCGGGACGGCGGAAATGGCGGCGTAATGGGCGGCCACTCTTCCCGATTTCTCATTTTTGATAAGGACGCAGCCCTCCCGCACCAGCCTTGTGACCCAGTCCTGTGCCGTGCTCCTCGGAATACCGGCCGCTTTCTGGATGTCAGAGACCGTGAAAAAACCGGTATCCTGGGTGAACTGGCGCATCAGGCGCAGGTATTCACGCCGGTGTTCAAGCACGCTTGCCATAGTGGTCGCGGATATACAGGATATCGCCTATAATGGCGCTTGCCGTCTCGATCGATCCTGCGCCTCTCCCGGTAAGGGTAATATCCTTGGCCATATCGGTCTCAATGGTGAGCGCATTTAACGTTCCTTCGACCACCAGCGGGTGGTTTTTCTCGATGAGGCGGGGGGAGACCCGCAGGATCTTTTTTCCCGGGATCGCCTCTGCAATCAGCCGGATGGTACAGTCCCCTTCCTCGGCAAGGCGCAGTGCGTCGGGTGTAAGCAGATCGATGCCTGTCAGGTCAACATCGGCCAGTTTTGCACCGCTGTCCCAGATCGTGTTTGAGAGGATCACCAGTTTGATCGCCGCATCGATTCCCTTGACATCATAGGTAGGATCGGCCTCGGCATATCCCATCTCCCGTGCCTCCATGAGCGCCTGTTCGTAGGTAAGACCTTCTGCGGCCATACGGGTGAGAATATAATTACAGGTGCCGTTGAGGACCCCGTAGATCGCAATAATCTTGTTCCCCGACAAACCGTTTTCGAGTGTATGCATGATCGGGATGGCACCCCCGACTGTGGCCTCGTACCGGAGCGCCACCCCCTTCTTTTGTGCAAACGTGGTTAATTCACGGTACGCAAGAGCGATCGGGCCCTTGTTGGAGGTGACGATATGCTTCTTCTTTGCAAGAGCTGCCCTGATATATCCTATCGCCGGTTCACCGGTGAGGGCGTTTGTCGGTGTCACCTCAATGAGGACGTCGTAATCTCCTTTTTTTATCACGTCCATCGCAGAGATTGCCGGTTCTCCGCACATACCGGTCCTTTTCTTGTATTCGAGTGCCGCCGCAATATCGATGCCTTCGTCACAGATACATCCGCTTTTCGAATCCGCAATGCCGGTGATCGTTATACCGGGATCTTTCTTCGCGATCATCTCCGCGACGCCGCGACCCACCGACCCGAGGCCGATAAGTGCCGCTTTCATACGATCTCCCCCAGCGGCTCGATCAAAAGCAGCGATTTCTGCTGCGCGACCCGGCGCAGGATGGCGAGCGCCGCATCCATATCTGCCCGGTTGGTCGCCTTGATTGTGACCCGGGATGTCGAACGCTCGTTTATTGCCGGC
>JACTVF010000182.1 GCA_019695435.1 Methanoregulaceae archaeon
CGACGTAGTGGAGAAGTACCGCATCCCTGATAGCATTTTCAAGAACTACCGGGTCGATCATCGCATGGCCGCCAAGCTTGATCACGATGGTCTTACCGTGGAACTGCTGGATATAGGGCAGGGCCTCCATGAGGACGTCTTCGCGCTTCATCATGTCGTGTACCTCCCGTTGATCTCGACATACTTTTCGGTGAGGTCACAGCCCCACGCGGTGGCTTCTTCTTTTCCGGCCCCGAGGTCAAGCACAAAGATGACCTTGTTCCCGTGCATCGCGGCCTTGGCCCTGGTCAGATCAGCGATGATCTCACCGGATTTCACCAGCGGGTACTGGTTACTCCCATCGCTGATCCAGAGCGAGACCGCGTTTGGGTCAAATTTCACACCGGCACGGCCCGCTGCCGCAACGACACGGCCCCAGTTGGGGTCTTCCCCGTATACGGCAGTTTTCACGAGCGGCGACTCGACGATGACCCGAGCGACCTTTGCGGCGCCGGCCTCTTTGGGGGCGCCGCGGACGGTAACCTCAAGGAGTTTGCTTGCACCTTCGCCATCGGCCGCGATCTGCTGCGCAAGTGAACGGCAGCACGTTTCGAGCGCAACGGAGAACTCCTTCACGTTCACTTTCCCGGCCTCACCGGTTGCGGTGCAGAGAGCGATATCGTTGGTGCTCGTGTCGCCGTCAACCACGACACGGTTGAACGTCCGCTGTGCGGCACATTTGAGCGCCTCTTTGAGGGGTTTTGCCTCGACCTGTGCATCCGTGTAGATGAACGACAGCATCGTGCCCATATTGGGTGCGATCATGCCGCTTCCCTTGGCAATCGCCCCGATCGTGAACCCTTCCCTTTTCACAAGCGCATGCTTGGGGCGGGTATCGGTCGTCATGATCGCATGGACTGTGCGATCCTCTGCATCCGGGGTCGATGTAAGTCGGAGTGCAACGTCTGCGCACTGGCGCCGGATCATGGGAAGTTCGAGGTACCTGCCAATAACACCAGTGCTTGCCACACCGACTGATGTATCATCCACGCCCAGTGCAGACCCGGCATATTCCGTCATGGTGACGGCGTCTTCGTATCCCCTCTTCCCGGTATAGGCATTCGCACAACCGCTGTTGGCAATGACAGCTTCCAGTTTTCCTGTTTTTACCTGCTTTCGCATAAGTTCAATCGGTGCCGCCCTTGCAAGGTTCTCCGTGAATACGCCAGCCGCCGTTCCACTCGCCCTGATCAGGGCAAGCCCGAACTTTCCTTCTTTAACGCCGTTTGCGGTGACACCTTCGACCGCACAGATACTCTTATAGACCATGTTCCTGTTCCCTCCGCTGGTAATGGTTATTGTGCGTTTGATGTATCAGTTTGAATAGGATGCGCCGACTGCCTGGACAATATCGGCGCGGGTGAGAATTCCGATCAGTTTTTTTCCGTCAAGCACCGGCAGCCGTGCAATGCCCTCTTTTAACATGAGTGCGGCAGCGGCCTCGATATCCATGTCCCCGGTTGCAGTGACTACCCGGTGGGTCATCACCTTTTTTACCGGCAAATCCCCGATATTGCGCAGGGCGTCCTTGGTCTTCTCCCAGTTGATGTATTCCCGTATCGGCACCTCGATGATCTCAAGGGGTGACGGGAGCCAGAGATCTTCGGATAACCTCTTGGTCTCGAGCTGTGCGATGATATCGGATTCCGTGATGATCCCGGCAAGGACGTCCCCGTCCAGCACCGGCAATCCCCCGATGTGGTGTTTGCGCAGGATCGCAACCGCGTCGCGGAGCGGGGTATCAACGGTGCAGGTCAGGGGATTTTTTGTCATGGCTTCAGAAACAAGCATATGACATCACCATTATGGCAGCATCCCGGCTGCGACAAGGCCGTCAGTTTCCTTAAATCCGCACATGATATTCATGTTCTGGATGGCCTGCCCGCTTGCACCCTTGACGAGGTTGTCTATCGCCGATACCGCGACAACCCGCAGACCCTCGCTCTCGACCATGAGATCGCAGAAGTTACTCCCGCGCACAGCCGCAAGCATCGGCATCTGGTACCGGACGAAAAACTCATCTTTGTAGAAGTCCTGGTACAGTTTCTGGACATCTTTTGTCTCCATGGGCTGGTTTAAGAGAATGTGGGCGGTGGTGAGGATGCCGCGGTTGACCGGCACCAGATGGGGGGTGAAGTAGCATTTCGCCGGTGAACCCAGCTTTGCCAGTTCCTGTTTCATCTCGGCAAGATGGCGGTGGCTGGTCCATTTGTACGGGTTGACGTTGTCCCCGACATTGGGATAATGGGTTGTTGCCGAGGGGTTATCACCGGCTCCGCTTACTCCGGTCTTTGAATCGAAGATCACGGTGTGGGCATATTTTGCGAGGGGGGCTGCGGCAAGCGTCGCCCCTGTGGGAAAACACCCGGGATTTGCCACAAATTTTGCGTTGACGCATTCCCTGCGGTGCAGCTCGGGGATGCCGTAAGGGGCAGGGAAATAATCCGTGTGCGTGACGCCGTACACCTTCTCAAAAGTCTCCTTTGGAAGACGGTAATCGGCGCTCAGGTCAACAACTTTGATCCCCCGTGAGAGTAGTTTTCCCGCGATTGACATGGCCGCCGTATGCGGCACCGCGAGAAATGCAACGTCTGCATCTATGGCATCCGGCGTCAGATTCTCAAATTTGAGATTCGTGAATCCTTTGAGATGGGGATGGATCTGGTCGAGAGGAGTCCCTGCCAGTTTGCGCGATGTGGCGCAGACAACCTCCGCTGAAGAATGGTGGTACAGGAGGCGGACCAGCTCGCCACCGGCATACCCGGAAGCCCCGACAATCGCAACTTTCATACAGGGATCTTTTTATTCCTGAAAACTTAACCTTTTGCGGAAAGCGCATACGGGGATTCCGGTTATACGCAAAAATATCGCAAAAAAACGAGATATAATCCGGTTTTCCGGGGGGACCGGCGGGTATCAGGTTTCGAGTTTCCGGGTGTAAATATCGAAAATTCGCTGGGCGAGGATCTCGATACGCTGCCGGTCTTCGAGACCCTCCAGAAGATCGACAGGAATTGCACCGATGCCCTTGCTCGCCCCGAGATATGCCCCGCAGAGAAAACCGATTGTATCGGTGTTTCCGCCAACATGAGCGGCAACAGTCAGGAGATCCGCGGGGCGCTGGTACCTGTTGATCAGGAAAAATGCAATGGGAAGCGTCTGATACAAAGAGACATCATTTCCGATCTTGAGAATGGCAGTCTCCGTCTCAATGCCCTCTTTTTCAAGTTCGATGGCGTTATGGATCTTGCCACCCAGCACCTCGTCCTCATTCTGTGCCTGTTGCAGGGCCATTCTCACAGGGTCAGGATTCTCATGTACGGCATAGTATAGCAGGTTGATAAACGTGGAGACAGCAGCGTGGGCAGCCGGATGGGTATGGGTCACCGAGCAGGCCCGTACTGCCCGCTCAGTTCCCTCATGGATATCAGGATAGGCGAGAGCAAACGGGAGCGCGGGGGGGAGGCAACCGGCGGTCGTGGACTTCACCCCAGAGGAAAGTACATCCCCTGTTGCCATATGATCACAGGCTGCGGATATCGAACCGTCCGGGAACCTGAGTGCCTCGCGGGCAAAGAGCTCTTTTAAGGCAAGGCCATACCGTTCGTCCGTATACCGGCCATCGGCCAGAAGCGTTGCCACGAGGATCATAATCTGGGTATCATCCGTATACTGGCCGGCGGCAAGACTCGCGTTGGGATGTCCCTTGTACGCTTTCCGGTACCCGTACCGCATCTTGGTAAGGCTGGGCATCGTGCTCTCGTTCGGCATGCCAAGAGCGTCACCCACCGCCGCCCCGAGCATGCAGCCCTTCATTTTTTCCAGCATTGATACAATATTATCAGACACCGATAGATAATGATTCTTGTATTCTCTCTTTTTTGCAGATCTACTGGCAAATTAAGGGTTTTTGGGGGATCGTCACACCATCATCCGACAACAGGTGCGAAATTTTTATACCGTTTAATAAATTGATGGTTGCGATATACTGCCTGCTGCCCAAAAAATTAAATAGAGATTTAACATGATTAATCATATACAATTGGGGGAGAGATGAACGAAAACTTCGATGTCAGACTCGTGGAGAACGCAAAGTACTATACGCCGGATGCGGAGTATAAGCATGCCTCATGGATAGGAGATTACGGGAAAACCTACGAGAGATTCCTTTTGGATCCCGATAAATTCTGGGGCGGTGTCGCCCGGGAGCTTGAATGGATCCGGCCATGGGACAAAATCCTTGAATGGAAGTATCCCTATGCCCGGTGGTTCCTCAACGGACAGCTGAACATCACCGCCAACTGCCTCGACCGCCATGTCGCCGGCGACCGCCGCAACAAGGTGGCGCTGATCTGGCGGGGAGAAGGAGGGAAGGAGCGGGTATACTCCTACCAGCGCCTGCTGGGCGAGGTCATGAGGTTTGCGAACGGCCTCAAAAAGCTGGGCGTGAAAAAAGGCGACCGGATCTGTATTTACATGCCGATGGTCCCGGAGCAGCTGATAGCCATGCTCGCCTGCGCCCGGATCGGGGCCGTCCACAGCGTTGTCTTTGCCGGTTTCGGGACGACCGCGCTGAACATGCGGATCAATGACGCAGAGGCCAAAGTAGTTATCACCTCGGATATCTCAGTCCGGCGCGGCAAGGCGATCCCCCTGATCACGATCGTGCACGAGGCAATCGACAATGCCCCGTCCGTGGAACACGTTGTAATCCATCGGCGCCGGAAGGAGCCCCCGGTCGAGCTCCGGCCGGGATTCGAGCATGACTTCTATGGGCTCATGGAGGATGTACCTGCAGAATGTCCCTGCGAAGTGATGGACGCGGAAGATCCCTTGTTCATCCTCTACACAAGCGGTTCTACCGGGACACCCAAGGGTGTTGTCCATACCTGCGGGGGGTACATGGTCGGGGCATACTACACGACAAAGACCGTCTTCGATTTGAAGGAACGGGACATCTACTGGTGCACGGCCGATCCCGGCTGGATCACCGGCCATAGTTATATCGTGTACGGCCCGCTTGCGGTCGGGGCCACCGTCTTCGTCACCGAAATTACTCCTGATTATTCGGATGCCGGCAGCTGGTGGAAGCTGATTGAAGAACAACAGATTTCGGTCTTCTACACGGCGCCGACAGCGATTCGGACATTCATGAAAGTGGGGGAGGAGTGGCCTGACCGGTACAACCTCAGTTCATTGCGCATCATCGGATCGGTCGGCGAACCGCTCAACCCGGAAGCGTTCGAATGGTACTACCGGGTGATCGGAAAGAGCAGGTGTACGATCGTGGATACGTGGT
>JACTVF010000183.1 GCA_019695435.1 Methanoregulaceae archaeon
AGAATGGCGCGGATAGCTTTGGGCTCGGGGTTGAGGGGGTCGGCCGGCGGCGGCGGCCACTGTGGAATCAGGCCGGCATCTCGCCCTTCTTTGGCTACATTTGATGAGTGCGGCTTTTTTCTTTCATCCATCCACACGAAAAATCGAATGAAGCCAACAACTCCTACGATATAGAGAATTACATCAAACCATGTAGGGAGATGGTTCATAGTTTTTCCTCTTTCGCTGCTTCGATGGCCGCCAGCGCATCGCTCGCATAGCCTGACCAGACACGCTTTCCGCTGCGGGATACATAGTAACGCCGGAGATTGTTGCTGTCGGGATTCTGAGGCCTGCGCTTCCAGATACAGTACGCCGCGCAGATGGCCCACGATAACGCCATGATGCATCCCAATAGGCTCACCATGAGAATCACGTACCAGGCGATAGGGTGGGTCATTGTCCCGCAGCTCCCTTCCGGTCCCGCCCGGACAGCACAGCATCGGCCATGCCGTAGACTCGCGGCAGCAGTTCTTTCTCGATCTGGCCAGGATATGTTGGGCCGCTCTCTATCTGCTTCTCAAGCAGCACGCGCGTAATCTCGATTGCCAGCGTGTCCCGCAGATCGGTCAATTCGTGGTTATTTTCCATTTTTCCTCACTGGTGGATTGTCTGTGGATTTTGTGGTGCCAAAGGATGTTCTGTGCAAATGTAAAACGATGGATGACCAGGCGGATCAGTTCGAAGATACATTGTCCCAGCGCGGCACGGGCCGTGTGGTGCCTCGGGACCGTAGGAATCGTGCCAGGTCCCGCCCATCCCATAGAACACCAGAACGGCCGCCCCAAAGCCAATGCCAGCCAGGACCATGCCCACGAAGGCACCAACGGCGATCAGCACAACAAAGGCTGGCGGTCGCGGCGCACGCGCCCACCATGAGGGCGGCTTCAGCGGCCATGCTAGATTCTGGCGGGGCCGTTCAATGGGAGGCAGGGGGTTGATTTCCATGTAACAAACGGTACACCTTCGCATGGAAAATGGCAAGTGGTATTTTCCACAGGCCGGAAGTTCCCTTCCGGCTCCTGTTGGCCAGCGGTTCGAAGATGGTTCGAAGGGGGTCCTACGGGGTCGGCGTGAACGGGCGGGACGGTCCTGCGAGGCTTTGATTGGCGAGGCTGGCCGATTGTTGGCAGGATAACAGAAAAGCCGCCCTTGCGGACGGCTTCTCTGCGCCATTCCTGGAATCGCTTGACGCGGACGACTCCAAGCCTATTACGCTGCTACTCCATCGAACTCGAGGCTGTGGGGTCCGACGTCGACGTTCTCGGCCACGATCAGCCGGTCAACTTCGTGAAAGGTGCTCCGGCCAAGGTCCAGATCGGGCCAGATAACCTCGGCTTTCCCTTTGCGGTCAAATCCCACCACACAGCCAGGCTCGCCGGCCACGCCATCGCGCAGGTAGACGCGGGCTCCAGTTCGGATTGTGGTCGGCGCGGTCATGAGTGTGAGTCCTGTCACACTCAAAGTGTCGCATGGAAATAGTTGTTACGTCAAGCACAAGAGTGCTAGTTCCTACGCTTCCCTTCATCGAATACATCCCTCCCTAGTGGGTTACCAGGGTATTCCTGCCAACGGTCTCAACTGTTCAAACAAGAGAAGTATCTGAAACACTCAAAACCTGGCCCCACATAGTCTGCCGTGATCGAATGGGCCAGATTCAGAGGCCCATCAATCCCTTCGAGCGTCATCCTCGAAAGAAGTCTTGAGAACCCCTTGCTCTGCATGTCTCGGCGGATTGAATCGTTCTCATCTTGTACGCGGCGCCGTCCCTTGAGATGAAGTCACCATGCAAGGGCGCTGCCCAGGCGCACGACTGCGGGAACGTAACAGGCCGAATTGTCGGGGTACGGTCCATGTCGAATCCTAGACAGTTGCGAAACTACCAGCAGGTGCGATATTATGCAAGTGCGGGGTGAGCCCACCACTTCGTTCTCGTCGGGTCCTAGACAGCCTCATTCGAGAGCAGCCCCGCTTCAATCTTCCATGCGCCCTCGCAATCTATCGCGGGGGCGTTCCATTCTGACCGCAAGATGTTGTGGATGTAACACGAATAGGCGCAATATCTAGAACAAACCAAGATTTTCACATAACTATCCACTTTTGCACAGAAATTTATTTTAGCGGGACTGCGACTTTCACTGGCTGGTTCTCAGGCTTTGCTCTAATCCCGCGCCACTCGTCCAGCTTGAACGGGCAAAGCTCCGGCGCGATCCTGTGGAACTTCGGATGCACGTTGGGTCCGCAAATGCGTAGACAGGCGGCTTGCTTCTCCTGCTCGGTCATGATGTCCTCTTAGTTCTATTCTCGACCATCGCAATGTGATCGGCGATGAACCTTACGCACGGAATTGCAAAGCCGTTGCCTATCATTTTGTAACGAGGCCCGTCAGCCATCAGCTTGCCGCGATAGGGAACCAGTGTCCAATCATCAGGCATCCCTTGATTGCAATAGAAAGTGAACAGAGCGCAGGAACTTCAATCTCGCACGATGGGCTGTAATGGATCAATCCGTCCTGGCCGGGCTTCCCTTCGTTCGGGCAGATGCAGCCCTTCTTCGGGGGCGGAAGGTTGACGGGACTCGCAGCGTCCTGCTGCCCGTAGAGCTCGTCCAGCATGGCATCGATCTGCGCAGATGATAATCGCTTCATGCCGGGACCATCCTCTGTTTCCAGCCAACACGCGGCCCGTGCTTCTTGGCGCTCATCACCTTGATGCGTAGCAGCAGTTCACTGGCTGGCATCCTCGTTTTATCCCACAGCCCATCGGCATCATGCATCGGGCCGGAGATAGTCCTTGGGTCTCCCAACAGGACCATCGGAACGTATCCCGCCAGTTCTTTCAGCTTTGTAACAATCTCTGCCCCGCTGCCAGGCCGCATCTCGTAATCGACTAGGACCATATCGACAGCCGTCTCCGTAAATAAGCTGACGGCTTGGTCGGCAGTTGTAGCCGACAGAACTCGGTAGCGGTTCGTCTTGAGCATGAACCGCATGACGGATATGTCCTGCTCGCTGCTGCTGACGTAGAGAAGAACCTTGCCAGGCCTCATGCTAGTATCTCCCACGCATCCATTTCTTTCTTCCACATTGGTGACCAGTGAACAATGCAGTCATGCTCTGAGGATTGCTTGCGAATAGGAGGCTCTCCGTTGACTATCTGCGCCAGAACTTCGGCTACGTGGCGATTCGTCAGCGCCAGCCCCCGATCATTTAGCGCATCTTCAATCGTTCCTGCTGTCCACTGTCTCATCCCTTGCCGCCTTTCGCCGCGGCGCACATCCCGCAACCCGGCAGCCTACACGTTTTGGAGTCATGCACGGGACGCGCATACGCGGCTGGCTGTTGGATCTGGCTGGCCGGCTTGACCTGGGCGCGCACCGGGGCGGGTAGGGCGGCGGCAACGGCCTGGGCGGCGGTCTTTGTCCCGCCCGGAGTGGCAGCGGCGCGCTGGCGGGACCGTGTTGCTCCTGCATCACCAGCAGTTTTCTCCTGGACCTGCAGTTCGCCTTTCTTGTTCCATCCCCGGCGTCGGCACTTCGCGCACTGGGCTGGCGGGACTTCGCTCGAGGCAATCCAAACATGGCCGCAATCGTCATATTCGCACTGCCAGCATGGTTTTAATATTTTCATTGTTATACACTCCCACTGTGAAGTTGTAACGCTACTACGGGACAATGTAACGCTGTGGGATTGTGGAAGTCAAGAGAATTGTTACAAGATCGCCCGGCACTGAGGACAGAGCCTTGAGTTCATCCATCCGTGCGGACAGCCCCGCTTGACAGGGGCGGCGGGCGGCGGGGGGGGCGCAGGAAGCTCGCCGGGACCGGCCTCGGCAGCGGGAGCATCCCAGTCACTGACGATCGGCGCCGGCTCTTGCTTGATAACCTCTCCGGTTTTGGTATCCCGCGCGGCATGGAAGGCGTCGAGCAAAGCTCCGCCTGGGGCGGGACTCTTGCCGGCTGGCAGTAGCGGTTCGTTATTCTGTTTCAGTGATTTGCGGGACGCAAGGATCTCGATGCAGTATTCATCCAGTCCCTTGCCTAACGTTTTCGCTTCAGCTTTGAGTGCTGCGGTCAATTCGGCGGGAAAGTTACGGATGTTTCGGTCTGCCATGAACAGAATTGTAACAAGACTACCAACACAAATCAAGAGTGGGCTTCCCCTGCTTGCTCGGTTTCTTCCCGGCTGCGGGCTGGCTGCTGGCCGGCGCGGGACTCGTCTGCGCTTCAATCGTCAACGGCGGCGCTGTGTCCTGCTGTGGAAGCGCCTCTGACCGCCGTTCGTCTGCCTGGAAGAGCAGGACCGCAATCTTGGCCTCAACCTCCGCCCGGCTGCCCAAGGATTCAAACTGCATCGGCGCGCCGCCAGGACCCGAGAACTCTTGCGGCTGCGGGACCCTTCCCTCGACCCTATCAGCGAGCTCGGCCGCCGCGGCCACTTTGCCCTTGACGGCTTCGCGTGCCAAGGCCAGGGCTATCACCTCAGCATACGTGGTTCCCTGTTTTACCTTGAGTTTGGCTGCTATTTCATCTGGAATCGGCTTTGCAAGGATCGCCTTGTAGGCCTCTGTGAGCGGCTTCTTGGGCCTGCCGTTGGGGTTACCGGACTGCCCAGGCTTCCACGGAGGACGCAAGCCGGGATACTTGGTGTTTTTTTCGGTGTTACAACCGTTTTCGGTAAGTTGAGCCTGTCCTGCTGCTGCCATGGGATGATTCTACAACGAATCGGGGAGAGCTTTCCACGGGGTCCCGTCCTCGCGCATCGGCATTTTTCCAGTCGCATCCAAAAATCGCTGGCAGATGACGTCACAATATGCGGGTGCCAACTCCATCAGGAACGCTTTGCGTCCCGTTTTCTCGCAGGCGATGAGGGTTGAGCCGGATCCACCGAACGGTTCAAATAGGATATCACCGCTCTTACTACTGTTCCCGATGGCCTTCTCTACAAGCGCGACTGGCTTCTGTGTGGGGTGTTCCATTTCTGAACGTATAGGCCGGTCAATGCTCCAGACTGTACCTTGATTACGTTCACCATAGAATGTGTGCGCCGCTCCCGCCTTCCATCCGTAAAGGATAGGTTCATGCTGCCAGTGGTAATCAGATCGCCCGAACACGAATTGTTGTTTTGCCCATATCAGGGTAATAATATACTTGGCAAAATAGGAGCCTCCTAATCAAATGGCAGTTTGCCCGGTCGAGGCGAAGCTGGTTTTACCCGCCGCGCCTTCTTGAAAGTGACATTTGCATCTGTCTTGGGATAGTCGATTTGTTGACCCCTTAGCAATTCAT
>JACTVF010000184.1 GCA_019695435.1 Methanoregulaceae archaeon
CGAGGTATACGTCTGCCTGCCGGAAGACAAGCCCCTCCACTTCGGTGACATACAGCACCTCCGAGAGAAAATCACAGAGAAGCGATTCCAGGTCCCGCGCGCCGATATCGATCGATCGTGTCGTCCCGCCTTGCCGGTCTCCTCCGTACATCACCTGCATCAGCGCACTGAATGCCTCGGAAAACAGGGCATCCGTCGTGGGGGCACAGGCCCGAATCTTCACATCTGCGGTATGGGACAGCTCTTCGTAACTCATATCTGCCCGTGCCCTTCCGGCTCCTCTTCATAGAAAGGAATCATGTCGGTCCGTATTTCATCGAGAAAACGTGCCTGGTGGATCGAGATATAGATAATATGGCGGGCAGCCTGGAGCAGAATATCACTTTTTTTCGGAGCCTTTATGCGTACCGGGAGAAGAATCGGGCCTCCGCAGGAAGTACAGATCCGGAAATCACAATCTCTCTTCTCGATATAGTCCATGACATCAGGCGCAATAGTAATCCGGGAAACACCAGATGAATCAGAAGGATGACCAGGCATTATGCCAGTAGTATTGTAAGGGGGAATTAAAAAACGGTTATGGTTAAAATGAGGACCCGGAGGTTCACGCACCTACGAGCCGGACAACCATGGAGGTATACTTTTCTTTGAGCTCATAGGTCGTGACTCCCCCCGCACTCCGGCTGACTTTCAGGATACCGATGCGGGAGGCAATAATGCCGACCATCGATGCGATCGTGTGGAATGAAACCGAGAATTGTTCCTTAAGTCCGGCAAGAATGTCTGCAATGGTCGTCTGCCTTATCCGAAGAAGGAACCGGAGCACCTCACGGCGGATGCCGGTCTTATCACGTGAGAGATATGACCTGAGCCTGGACTCAATCACCTGTTCGATCTCAAACTGAGATCTCATGTGGTAGTGTCACGGTTTTCTGCATATATAATTTTTGCTTTTTCCCGTTTTAAAAACCCCGTTCGGAAATCCCGCTATTCTGGCATGGTACAGGGATATTCTGCGAAATTAATCCAAGTGCCTGGACCTGTACCGGGGCAAAAGGGAGTACGGACATCCCCCGTCATCTGGTAATTATTTAATCGTGAATGAACAGATGAATATGCTATGGGATTATTCAGTTATACTATCGAAAAATATTCACCAAAACAACTGGTGATAATCCCGATGGTGCTGCTGGCCATATCGCTGGTGGTGCTTGCGTTTGTTACAGTAACGGTCGGGATGCCGGTCAAGCCGGGAATAGACTTCTCCGGTGGGACTGCCGTAACGGTGATCACGCCGGACACCTCAGATCAGATCCAGACCATCTTTGCCGGTTATCCGCTGGTGAGTATCAATGAAGGGTTGAACAACGGGAAGTTCATCACATTCGCAACGATGAGCGATGCGCAGTACCAGAGTCTGACCGCACTGGTCGCGAGCAAATACCCTGATGCACAGATTAACCAGATCGGTGAATCCTTTGGTAAAAGTCTGCAGGATCAGGCGTTTATTGCCCTCATTATTGCCTTTATCGGTATGGCAATCGTTGTCTTTGTCTCATTCAGGACATTTGTTCCCTCCTGCGCAGTCATCCTCTCGGCATTTGCTGACATGGCAATGACTGCCGCCATGATGAACATCGTCGGCATTCAGCTCTCGCTCGGGACCACCGCGGCACTGCTCATGCTGATCGGTTATTCCGTGGACAGCGATATCCTGCTCACCACACGGGTGCTCAAACGTCAGGGAAAACTCAATGACAAGCTGAACGGGGCATTCCGTACCGGTATCATTATGACCTCCACGACCATCGCGGCGGTTGTGGTGCTGCTCATTGTATCCTGGGCCGGGCAGGTCGTGGTAATAGAAGAGATCTCAGCGGTCCTTTTGATGGGGCTCATCTTTGATATCCTCAACACCTGGCTCACGAACGTCGGCATACTGAAATGGTACGTCCTCAAGGGAGGCGGGAAATGAAACAGGAGAGGATAAAGGACCTCTTCAGGGACTGGCGGGTACTCACGCTGATTATTCTCCTGGTCCTCTCGGTCATCGCTATCTACCCGCATTACGATAACAAGGGCAACCTGACCACAAACCTTCAGTACGGCCTCGATTTCCAGCAGGGATCCTGGCTCCAGCTTGAGTTCAAGGCTGAAGTGGTCGGGTACACGACGACAGAGCCGGTCGATACGTTTGTCACCAACCTCTCCAAGAGCCTCGATACCGATGTTGTACAGGTCGATGCCAACCATCTCGAGATCCGGAAATCCTACACGCAGGCGGAGCTCGAACCCTACTTTGAAGCCGAAAGTGGGACCGTAGTCTCGTACCAGCCCGGTATATCAGCGACCACGGCAGACTTGGTAAAGCAGATCCTTGAAGAGAAGATCAACTCGATGGGCACGAAGGACGCAAAAGTCAACACCCTTACCGGCATGAACAATGTTGCCCGGTACGTGCGCGTGGAGATGGCCGGCGTCGATATGAACCAGGCCCAGCAGATCATCGGGAAGCAGGGCAAATTCGAGATCCGTATCCAGACGACTGGTAACTCAACCGAGCACGTCCTCTACGGGGATTCCATAACGAGCGTCCAGGTACCCAGTCAGTCACCGGCCGGCAGCGGGAAATGGGGCGTCGGGTTCACCTTAAGTGAAGACGGAGCTTCCACGTTCCAGAATGCAGCCATCAATTACGGCGCAACCACCGATCCGAGCAACCATAAACTCGCCATGCTTCTCGATAACCAGACGGTGTACTCGGCTCCGCTGTCCCAGGAACTGGCAGGATCGCTCCAGAGCGCACCCATCCGTGAGCTGTTTGCCTCCACGGGCAGCGGGACGAACGGCATGCAGGAGGCAACAAATCTCGAGATCCAGCTCCGGGCGGGTGCGCTGCCGGTTGACGTGTCGGTCGCCGGTTCCGGTTCGACGACCGCTTCCCTTGGCCAGCACTACATGACGATGTGCATTATCGCAGGCATCCTCGCACTCATTATGGTTGGATTTGTGATCTTCTACCGGTACCGCGAGCCAAGGATCGTGCTCCCCATGGTGCTGATCAACGCATCCGAAATCGTGATCCTGCTCGGATTCATCAGTGTCATCCAGTTCCAGATGGATCTCCCAACCGTCGCAGGGCTGATAGCAGTCCTCGGGACCGGTATCGACCAGCTGGTCGTTATTACCGATGAGATCCTTCACGAAGGGATTGTGCCATCGCCAAACGTCTATTTAAAGAGGCTTGCCCGTGCACTCACCATCATCGTGATCGCGGCGGCAACGGTGCTGATTGCGATGCTGCCACTCGCACTCATGGATCTTTCCACCCTCAAGGGATTTGCCATCATCACCATGATGGGAGTCATCGTGGGTGTAGTGGTGACCCGGCCGGCCTACGGTAAGATCATCATGGAAATCCTCTCCCAATAACAATACCATAGATTTATCTTTTTTTTAACCGACTACTCTACCGGGTATGATTATATGACGAAACCTGTTCTGTACGACTTTTTTGCCACGTGGTGCGGTCCCTGCCGGATGCAGACACCGATCATCGAGGAACTGGCGAAGAAACTGGACGACGCCGTCGAGATAAAAACAGTGGACGTTGACGAGCACATGGATCTTGCGGAAAAATACGGGATCCGCGTGGTCCCGACCCTGATCATCGAGAAGGACGGGAAAGTTGTCCAGACGATGGAAGGCGTCACCGATGCCGCAACGCTCGAAAAACTGCTCAGGCCGCTGGTGGGATAAGTGAAGATCGGCATTGTCGGCGGCACCGGGGATATCGGGGAAGGCATGGCCATGCGCCTCTCTCTGGTCTTTGACCTGGTGGTCGGTTCGCGGGAGCAGGACAAGGCCGAAGCGAGCTGCACGATCACCCGGGAGACCCTCAAAAACCGGGGGCAGGAATGCACCCTTCGTGGAGTAACCAACCAGGACGCCGTGGATAAAGCAGACGTGGTCATTCTTGCTATCCCATTCCGGCATGTTGTCCCGACACTCTCGACCCTGCACGGGTTTGAGGACAAGATCGTCATAAGCCCGGTCAACCCGATGGAGAAGCAGGATCACTTTGTCTTTGTCCCCCCGCCGGAAGGGTCAGCTGCGCTGTTGATTAAAAAACTCCTGCCAAAGGAAGCTCGGCCCTGCTGCGCGTTCAACACCGTTGCCGCCAACCGGTGGAAGGCGCTGGACGAGGAACTGGCCTACTCGGTGCCGGTCTGCGGTGATGATGATGATGCAAAGCAGCAGGTAATGGAGATCGTTAATAAGATATCGAAGCTTCAGGCTTTTAATGCAGGTCCGCTCTCTGTTTCACCACTGATCGAATCGCTCACACCGCTGGTGCTCAATATCGCCCGGTACAACAAGATGCGGGATGTCGGCATTCAGTTCCGGTAACGATGCCGGCAAGGCCGGAAAGATTGTCGATATCCTCAAAAACCGGTTCGGAGAGATTCCCTGGTGGCCGGGGAACACCGACGAGGTCATGATCGGGGCGATATTAACCCAGCAGACCCGGTGGGAGAATGTGGAGCAGGCACTCCAGCAGCTTAAAGACAGGGACATGTGTTCTATGGCTGCCATGAATGCAGCTGATGCGGAGAAGATCGAGGCAGCTGTGCGGTGTACCGGGTTTTACCGGATAAAGGCGCGACGGCTCAAAGCTCTGGCTGGGTTCGTGACTGATATCTGTGGTGGCGTGGATTTGATGGCAAGCATACCTACTCCAACGCTCCGGGCCGGACTTCTCGGGGTATACGGGATTGGCGAAGAAACAGCAGACAGTATCCTCTGCTACGGCTTTTCCCGGCCCAGTTTTGTGGTCGATGCCTATACAGAGCGCATTGCATGGTGTGCCGGAATAACTACCCCGCGATCCGCGCTCAAACCTCTTTTTGAGAGTGTGATTGCAGAGGATTCCCACGTGTACCACCAGACCCATGCCCATATAGTAGAATACGCCAAAGGATGGTGTACAAAGAAGAGGTGCGAAGGATGCCGGATTATGGCTTTGAACGGATAGGAAAACGGCTGTTTGCCGAACACCTTGTCGGCGGGAACTTCGGGAACTTGAGTGTGCGGGACGGCGACGCCGGTTTTTTTATTAAAAAAACAGGGGCCTACCTGGATGTCCCGGGGGAGCCGGTCCTTGTGCCGTTTGAAGGACCGGTCCCGAAGGACACCTCAAGCGAGTACCGTGTCCATCTCGCGGTATACCGCTCGACACCGTACCGGGCGATCGTGCATGCTCATCCACCCTACGCAGTCGCCGTATCTCTCGTGGCAGACAAAATCCGACCGCTGGACAGCG
>JACTVF010000185.1 GCA_019695435.1 Methanoregulaceae archaeon
CCGGTGCGGGTGTATCGGACGCCGGAGCAGGAAGCGGTTCGAATGCCCGCACTGCGGTTTTGTCGCCCACGCGGATGTGAATGCCGCGTTCAACATCGCACTTGCGTCCCGCCGGTTTGCCACCCTGAATTTCTGCGAGAAAGAGCTGGTAGAACAGGCCCGGCTCTCAAAAAAGCAGATGCGCCGGCGCGCACGCGAAGAGATATTTACCCCGCATCCCGGTGTCCCGGGCGTTACGGCCCAGGCCCCGTGCGGGAGCCTGCTCGCGGTGCTGGAATAGCGTAAAAACCGCATCCTTTTTTTACGATTATGAAACCGGGAGGCTGTGTGGTATTTGCCGGAAGTGGAGAAAGCATTTCTGTGATTTCGATTAAAAATATCTCCCTATGACAGAACACAAGGGACTGCTCTACAGTTTTGCACTATTCAAGCAGCGGTACACCCGGGGAACATCCTGGACCCAGATCCTCCTGAATTTTGGTATCATCACGGCAAACGCCAAGCTGTTCGAAGACTTTTTCTATATGCACCTGGGTCTGACCCTGCCCATGGTTCTCGCCCTTGCGGTGCCCTGCTACATTCTTGTCTGCTACATCATCGGGCACTATGATGAGAAGATCGGGTTCTGGCAGATAGAAAACAACCTCAGCTACCGGTTCACCCCGTATTCTGAGGAGATGCTCAACAATATCCGGGAGATCAAAAAGAAACTGGACCGTGAACCGTAACCGGCACTAAAGTGTTTCCCTCCCCCAATAACCCGGTCCCTGCCATCAGTGCTCTCCCTGACAAAGGGTAAACCCTTTTAGCAGGCTCGTATCTGTGCTCTTCACATGGGGTTTGTATCAGCACGATAACCTTTCCCGGCCTCCGGCATGGAAGTATGTCAATGAAACCGGAAGGAGCAGGCCGATCCTCTTATAGGCCGGGTATTTCATACAGATCAGAAAGACATTTGCGGCAGGGGGGCAGGTATATCCCGGGCAATGCTGTGAGGGACGCGGGGTCATTGTCGTGCTGCCCCGTGTTCAACGATGAGACCCCCGGTCCCCAGCAAATACTCCCTGTAAACCACACTGAGGCACATGATGCAGCTGACAGAAGAAATCCTCAAAGATATATCTGAGCGTCAGAGAAATGAGATCACCGAGCACCGTATCTATGAGAAGATCACAGGAGTGACCACCGATCCTCACAACCGGGAGGTTCTTTCCCGGATCGCAGCCGAGGAGTTGAAGCACTATACTATCTGGAAACAGTATACGGCAAAAGAGATCGTACCCGATATGCTCCGGGTCTGGTACTACTATCTCATTGCCCGCATGCTCGGGATGACATTTGCGATAAAACTGATGGAGGGCGTGGAACAGGGTGCACAGGCAGGCGATGAGACGCTCCTTGCGGTCATTCCCGAAATGCAGGCCATGCTCTCCGATGAAGCAAAGCATGAGCGGGAACTCATCGCCCTGATCGATGAAGAACGGCTGAAGTATGTCGGCTCTGTGGTACTCGGTCTCAACGACGCTCTCGTGGAGTTCACCGGCACCCTCGCCGGCCTGACCTTTGCCATCCAGAACTCCCAGATCATCGCGGTGGCCGGCCTGATCACCGGTGTTGCCGCATCGCTTTCGATGGCTGCCTCAGAGTACCTCTCGCAGCGGTCCGAGGGGACGACCGGCACCAGCCCGAAAAAGGCCGCACTCTATACCGGTGCAACCTATATCGTGACGGTCGCCCTGCTCATCCTGCCCTTCCTTATCCTCCCAAGCCCGTACCTTGCGCTTGTTTTCACCCTCATAGGCGCGGTTCTGGTCATCTTTGTCTTCACGTTCTATATCTCCGTCGCGAAGGATCTGTCGTTCTGGAAACGGTTTGCCGAGATGGCGGCTATCAGTCTTGGGATCGCAGCCATATCGTTTGTGATCGGGCTTTTGATCCGCGTGATGCTGAATGTGACCGTATGAGAAAACAAATATCCCCTTCTTTTCACTTGTACTGGCAGGGTATTTTCCGCCATTCCCCGTGACCGGGTACCGGACCGGTGCGGCAGCACCTGTTTCATGAGATAGTAGTAAAAAGGGATGCGCTTTTTACCGATTACGACATGTATGAGAATATACCGGCTTATGCCAGCGGTATCTCTATGAACTTTCCAGCCTATCCCAGAATCGCACTCACCATCAGGGTGAAGATCCTTGTTCTCTTTCTGGCGCTGTCCCTGGCCGCCCTTGCCATAACCGGCTATTTTGCGTTTTCTGCAATCACCAATGTAGGGTCCTATGCGCAGGGAAGCAGCCAGGCGCTGGGTGCGGGGGTAGTTAATGACAGTTCTACTGCCTTGCTCTCCCTTGGCGAGCAGTACCTTGTCCGCATCGCATCAGACCAGGCAAATTTCACGGATGCACTTTTTGAGGATACCGACAGCGAGATGGACATTCTTGCAGCTCAGACTGCCGAGTTCCAGCGCAATGCCCCGGTGGTCTCCTCCACCCCGACCTATATGGAAAATAACCCTCCATCCGATCCCCTGTCCGGGGCGGTGCTCGTATTTGCACCAGGCGCAACGGCAACGCCGGGCTCAGAAGAGGCTCGTACCCTTGCCGGCCTCGCTGATGCCCTAAAGGCCGTGTACACTTCGGATAATGATATGACCAGCGTTTATATCGCCACCGACTCCGGTATGATGCTGATCTACCCGGGAAATGGCACCCTTCCCAAAGATTACGATCCACGGACCCGCCAGTGGTATATCCAGGCAGCAGCGCAGGAAGGGCTGGTCTGGTCGGATGCACCGTACGTTGATGCAGGCAATAACGGGCTGGTCATGACCTGCTCGCGGGCTGTAACGGCCCCGCCCTATGGCCACTGGGTGATCGGGTCTGATGTATCGACCAAAACGATCAACGAGGATTTTATCGGCCAGACGCTCGGTGAAAACGGGTATGCGGTGCTCATAAACCAGAACGGGGATGTTATCAGCCGTCCCGGGTTGTCTGCGGGGGATGTGCGGTGGAACGAGCCGTTTGGCCAGGAGAATGCATTTTCGGGTAATGACCCGGGTCTCGGTGTAGTGGCCGCAAACATGACTGCAGGTATGACCGGCATCGGAAAGGTCTGGTTCGACGGGACTGAGACGTACGTTGCCTATGCGCCGGTCAGTTCGATGAACTGGAGCCTGGGGATATCCCTGCCGGTCAGCCAGATCACCCAGCCGGTTGAAAAATTCACAGGTAAAATTGAGGGTGCGACGCAGGATACCGGGACGCACATCACTGCCCAGACTGACCGGCTGAAAACGGTATTTTCCATCCTTTTTGTTGTGATCCTGTTGTTCGTGCTCCTGGTGTCTGTCCATCTCAGCCGCGTGATCACCGGTCCGGTAGCGACCCTCAAGGAGGGGGCGGCAGCGTTTGGTGACGGCGACTTGGATTATCGGGTGACGATCCGGTCGGGGGATGAGTTCGAGGATCTTGCCCGGTCGTTTAATACGATGGCAGACGCGCTCAAGGAGAATATCGGGAACCTCAAGAGGACGACCGCTGAAAAGGAACGGTACGCAAAGGAGATGGAGATTGCACGGAGTATCCAGACCAGTTTCCTGCCCGAAAAAATGCCGGAAATTCCCGGCTGTGATATCTCCGCAGTGATGATCCCGGCGATGGAAGTCGGTGGGGATTTTTACGATGTTGTCCCGCTCCGTGACGGCAAGTGGTCCTTTGTGATCGCCGATGTATCCGGTAAAGGGGTGAGTGCGGCACTGTTCATGGCGATGTCACGGACGCTGATACGGGCAGCTCTTGAGGGTGCACCAGACACGTCAGCTCCGCTCTGTACAGCAAACCGCATGATCGCCCGGAATGCGCCGTCCAGCATGTTTGTCACAGTGTTTTCTGCGGTTTTTAATCCCGTGAAACTGACGCTTGCCTGTACCAATGCCGGCCATAACCCGCCGCTCGTGGTTCGGGGGGATAGTGGTGAAGCGATATTTTTGCAGGAGCGCGGGGTTGCAATGGGGGTGCTTCCTGACATGGACGGTACCCCGGAATACGTGCAGCTGAAACCCGGGGATCTGTTCATCATGTATACCGACGGGGTAACGGAAGCATTCGATGCCCGGTATGCTGCGTTCGGGGAAGACCGGCTGGTCCGTATCGCTCAGGAATGCCGCACACTCTCCGCTGGTGAGGTCCGGGATCGGATCATCGCAGCGATCCGGGAGTTTACCGGCCCCGTTCCCCAGTCAGATGATATTACGCTCGTGGTGATCCGGGTGCTGCCCCACCCCTGATCCGGAATGCCGTTTGCCCATCGGTGTGATGTCTCTGCTGATGTGTCTGGCAGGGAGGCATGTGGTTGTCAAAGCTGGCGGAGGAATCCGATAAACCGGGATATTTCCGGTATTTTAAAAAGAAGTTAAAATCCCAAATGAACCTGTATATATGAGCACCAGGGAGAATTTTCTGCTCCCGGTGGCACCGGAACCGTGAGCTATTTTTTATCACTCGTCAGGAGCGGAGGAGTCGTCTTCCTCTTCCATGGCCGGGGTGGTCCAGACTTTCCAGCAGAACCCTGCAATACACCCGACGACAAAGATGACCAGCAGGATGGCGCTGAGGATATTTTCTGCTACATCCATGCCGACCGGGATATTCATGCCCATCAGGTTGTTAAACATCCCGATGAACAGTGCTGCGATCAAAAACAGGATGAATCCTACGATAAGACCCAGGAATACTGCAGCTGCAAGCCGCAAAAGGCTGGGTGTAGTGGTTTTTTCATTCATAAAATGCATGGTAAATCTGCCGATATAAATCCTTGTAATATCCCCCCGACGACTGGATTAAGCCTGGAGCGGCAGGTGCGGGCAAAAGGGCTCATGTTTATATTACGGCTGTGCAAAATGTTTATCCAAGGGACGCCATGAAAAAAAATATCTTTTATCTGATCATCGGGTTTGTCGCGCTTGCCCTTCTTGCGATCTTCTGGTACGCGGTTGAAAACTTCACCCCGGTTTTTTTTATGATCGCATTTGTGATCGGCGTTGTGCTTCTTTACCTCGTATACCGGAGGGTGGATGATTTTATCGAGGATGAACGGAGTGCAAGGATCACCGAGAAGGCGGCCATGAGGACCCTCCAGGTTTTCTGGGTATGCTTCTGTGCGTTTTCGATAATGGCGGTCATGAACCTGCTCTATATGCCCCGTTTTTCCCGCGAATTCTGGCTGGGTCGCCGGACTGAGATCATACCCCCAGAGATAATGTCGCTGAAAACGATTGGATATGTACAGCTGGGACTTCTCTGCCTGATGAT
>JACTVF010000186.1 GCA_019695435.1 Methanoregulaceae archaeon
TTTCTTCGGGGCGGCAGCGGACGGGCGAGCAGCATGGCATCGGACGCGGCAAATTGCTTGTACCACTCCGGCCGGGGCAGGGACTTTTCCGTGATCGTGGCCTGCTCCGCGAGGATCTCGAATGCCGTTTTAAATGACGGTGCACAGCCCGAACCGTCCAGGAGAAGGATCCCTTCGCGAGCCTCAACCGGGACGTCGCTGTAGTCACCGGCCGCATATCGCAGGAACGCCACCGCCGCCCGGTGCGCCGCGGCCGGCGGCAGGCCGGCGCAGGCAGGCTGCGCTTTTTCCACGTACTCCCCGAGCGGGCCGGCAAGAGCGTTCCCCTGATGAGCGGGGGCCCCGGGAGCCCCGAACCGGTACTTCAGCCGCACGAGCAGGATCGAAAGGCTCACCGCGTAGAGCAGTTCAAGAACGATCGTCGCCACCGGCTCCTCGAGCGGCACGGCAAAGAAAATGAGGGCATAGATGGGGGTCGTCAGCGCGACGATATCCTTCTTTGGCCGGATCCACGCGAGGTACGCGAGCACGACCGACGCAATCACGCAGCCTGCTGCCGTAAATCGCAGGTCGATGGCAATCCCGGACATCCATGTGAGGATCGCCAGCGCCGCACCCCCGAACGAGAAGACCGGTACTGCAAGATCCCAGGATACTCCCGGGGCTGCGGAGGTTCCTGCCGGGGTATCGGTTTGTGACATGGTATCGCCGTATGAATAAAACAGCACAAAAACCCGGCAGCTCAGCGCTCTTTTACCGGGCCCGTCTTCTTTTCAAGTCTTTTGATCGAGACGCAGTTGATCACCGGGTCGCCAACCGCGACATAACGGTGGATCACCATGCCGAGCACTTCCACCACATCATGCTCGTGGATCTCCTCGACAGGGTTCGTGAACATCTTGACCGCAATCTCGCCCGAACGGTCCGCAACGATAAACTGTGGCCGGTTCAGGAACTGAAAGCGTATTTTCTCGACAACCCCCTCGATCCGGACCGGCTTTCCGATCATGTTCTCGTTGACCATCTTGATCCGGACGGTCTTTGCCTCCCTCTCGTAGACCGGTGCAATGTCAGCGTACTCGCTGCGGCTCATGGAGTTGAGGACTATGGGGATCACGAGGAGCAGAAAAAGTCCCGGGATCAGCCAGATGAGCTGCGACCGCACCTCAGTGCTGTACACGGAAGCAGCCAGTAAAAAAATAGTGAAGATCACAAAGACCGCAATCGCGAGGATTGAGACCTTCACTTCGACATTACCGATCTTCATTCAAAGAAGATCTATTGCAGGTTTATCTACTTCAGTGCTGCGATCTCTTTGCGGAACGCAACCCAGTAGATGACACCGACGAAGAACAACCCGCCCACGATGTTACCAATGGTGACAACAATCAGGTTGTTCGTCCACATCGTAACCCAGGTCAGGCCGGCATTGATCTTGGTGGGATCGGTGATGAATCCCTGCGTGAGGATACCGGCGGGGATGAAGTACATGTTTGCCACACTGTGCTCGAACCCGCTCGAGACAAAGGCCATGATCGGGAACCAGATTCCGAAGAACTTGCCAATCAGGTCGTCAGCGCATATGCCGAGCAGGATGGCGAGGTTGACAAGCCAGTTACAAGCGATGGCTTTCAGGAACGCGGACCACATACCCAGCATTCCCACGTAACTGACCTTCGCGCTTGCAATGGCAATCGCCCGGGTACCAAACGCGGTGACCGTTGCGGCACCGGTAGAGTCGAACGAGACGAATGGCCCGTACGCCATGATGTAGGCAAATATGATCGAACCGATGAGGTTCCCGATATACACCCATACCCACAGGTTGATGACCTGCGCCCAGCTCACCTTGTGGATAAATGCCGCCATCGGGGCGAGCATCGCGTCACCGGTGAAGAGTTCTGCACCCGTGAGCACGATGATGATAAGCCCAACCGGGAAGACTGCACCCAGAATCAGCTGGGCGAACCCGGCGCTTGCGGTACCGTACCGCAGCGTGGCGTCACTGGCCATGATCCCAGTACTGCACACGGTTGCGAGGGCACCACCCATCGCGATATACGCACCGGCCATGAATCCACGGACGATCAGGTTCCATGTGGGCAGGCCTACTTTGTATTTTCCGGCGTCGCCGGCCTTGGCGACAACAGCTACCGGAGGATGAAACACCATTTTCTCACACACCTCTTGAAACGTTTCAACCTATTCGGGCAATCGGGAACATCTGTTTTTTAGCCAGAGAGAATCAAATATTGCTCGACTAGGCTAAATTAATCATTTTTTTGTCGGGATTAATACCTTTCTAAATGCTTTCCGGTCGTGTTACGACGGAGGGTACATACATTTTGTAAGCCGTTTTTGATAACGGTTCCGGCCATTTTGCCGCGTGGACCGGTCCTTTCCATAATGTTCATCTGGTGAATCGGCCGATAATCTACTGTTACCATCAGGAGCCGGGTTTTCCTGTGAACCGTTCTCTCATCACCGGGCCGGTCTTTGAATTTCATAACCGCCCGGGCCACATCGAATGCTCCGACCGACTTCGTGCGATTATCGCACACTTACCGGAAGGCATTCCGGTCTCCGCTCCCGTAGCTGCGGCAGAGGAGGATCTTTCGCGGGTCCACCTGCCCGGCTATCTTGCATGGCTGCACCGGCAGTGCTCCCTCCATACCGCGTACGATACGGTCGACGAGTACGGATGCACCGGAGGATACTTCACGGGCAACACGTACGTGCCGGGATTCCTGGATGCAAACACCTATGTCAACCCCCGGTCGTACGAGGTCGCAACCTATGCGGCAGGTTCGGCGATTGCTGCCACGGAACGTGCATTGGACGGCGAGAGCTGTTTTGCGCTCGTCCGGCCCCCGGGTCACCACGCCGCATCAGGCTGGGCGATGGGATTCTGCATTATCAACAATACGGCGATAGCCGCGGCAAAGGCACTCACATCCGTCGATCGCGTAGCGATCGTGGACTGGGACGTGCACCACGGGAACGGGACACAGGAGATCTTTTACGGGAGCAACCGGGTGCTGTACTGCTCTGTCCATGCAGAGGACTTCTTTCCCCATTCCGGTGCGGCAACCGAGACCGGTACCGGTGCCGGTACAGGATATACAATAAATGCTCCGCTGCCGCAGAAGAGCACTATCGGGGATTACGTCCACGTCTTTTCCAATGTCATCCTTCCGGTGCTCGAACGGGTGCACCCTGACCTTGTCATCGTCTCGGCCGGGCAGGACGCGCTCGCTGACGATCCGATCGGCGGCATGGGGCTTCTTCCGGCTGATTACGGTACGCTTGCCGGGCTGCTGATCGACGCGCTCGACCTGCCACCTGCATTTGTCCTCGAAGGCGGGTACGGCCCGTCCCAGCCTGCCGCCATCAATGCCATCCTCAGGGCAGTGAGTGGGAAACGGAGCACGGCACCGGCGCCGGAACCATCAGCTGGAGCCCGGGCGCGGGTGCAGATGCTCCGGAAACTGCATGGGATCGGTGAGGGAACGAACATGAACTGATGCCTTCACATCCAGACCGTGAAAACCGGTGAAAAGATGTGAGGGCTCCCCGCCTCAGGACCCCCTCCGGAGCACGGCGGGGCAATGAGTTGTTTTTGATTTCTCGTCACTGAACCGCCGCGGGGACGTCCCTTCGGAGGCGGCGGCACTCATCGTTTATCGGATTGAGGTAATGATCTCCTCCCTCACGTACATACTATGTAAAAATCATGAATAATTGGGTTTTCCACCGATTAAAAAAAGATCCCTGCAGAAAAAAAGATTTTATTTCTTTGGCACCGGGTTGAACACATTCTCGTAGATCATGTCGCTGCCGGTGTTTGCAAGCCGGGCCCGCTCCTGTTTCTCCTCAACAAAGGCCATGAGCGGCAGTTCCATGCTGACACCCGGGATATGGCCGAACATCTTCTCGAGCTCGACCTGCTGGGCGTGCATGAAGAGGGCGTTCGGGATCTCTGCCGGGCAGAGTTCCTGGCACTGGCCGCAGTTCACGCAGGAGTCCGCGATATGGGCAAACCGGATCAGATGGAACATAAAGCTTGGCGGGACCTCACCGGGTTTCACGTAGACCGGGTTCTTCGTGGTGCAGTCGACGCAGTAGCAGATTGGGCAGGCCGAGATGCACGAGTAGCACTTGATGCACCGTGACGTCTCGCTCATGATCTTCCTTAACCGGTCTTTTCCTTCACCAAGACCGGTAAAGTCCTTGCCGCGCCACTTCTCGCCGAGCTTGAGCATCGCTCCCTCAACTTTTCCCCGGATCTCAAGACCCTTGGGGTTTGCCGGCTCGGTCGCAAGGATTCCCTTCTTGACTGCGCCGTCAAGGAGGTTCGCACCTTTCTCGCTGCATACTTCGACAAAGGTTGCCTTTCCGGCACGGGGCCCGATAACACCCCAGTTACCGCACGCGAGATCTGCCTGACGGGGCACTTTCATCTTGCACCTGCGGCAGTTGGCACGGCGGCCGTAGCCGTGCTCCTCGAGCTCGTCCATGGTAATACCCTTGTGCCCGCCCTCGTACTCGATGATGAACTGGCCCTTGTCGATCTCTTCCTTGTGGACCGTGTCCGGGTCGACGCTGAACTTATCAGCGATCATCCTGCGGGCGAGCACGGGACTGACCGACCCACCGCAATTGACACCGATCATGACGATGTTGTCGAGATTGATCTGCTTGCGCTTCGCGAGTTCGTAGAATGCCATTGCGTCGCAGCCCTTGACCGTAACCCCGATCTTCATGGTTGCCGCGCCATCGAAGTACTTCTTGATAAGTTTGGGCAGGAGGAGTGTACCACAGTGGAGCGAGCCTGCCGTTGTCGCAAGCTGGGCCGGGTCGGTAATCAGTGTCGGCTTTGCATCATAGAGGTCCTTCCCCTTGGAGATGACAAGTACTGCATCGACCATCTTGGATTCCAGTGCGTGTTTCCAGAGCGAGGTGACCGCACCGCCGAGTTCGGCTTTCTTCTGGATCTCTGTATCGTTTGTCCACGCATAGAGCATGTCGCCTTTCTTTGTCATGGTTAGTTCCCTCCCGTGGCTTTCTCGACTTTGACAACCGCGGAGCCGATGGTCGCGGGCATCGAGACGATGCCCTTCTTGATATCTTCGGTTACATCGGCTGCAAGCTGAACGGAGCCGGCCTTCCCGGTGATTTTTACCATCGAGCCGCTCGTAATGCCCAGTGCCTTTGCGTCGGCGGCATTGATCTGGACTTTTGCCTCGGGCCACTCGCGCATGACGGACTCAGTGTGCGTGGAGAGCGTGCCCATGGGCCACTG
>JACTVF010000187.1 GCA_019695435.1 Methanoregulaceae archaeon
CGAACCGGATCTTCCCCTGGTCTTTCATGCGCATCGCAATCTCGATATCATCCCCGGCATCGATGCACCGGTACATGCCGGCCCTCTTAAATGCGTCCTTCCGGAATGCGGTATTGCAGCCGAGCGTATAATAGAAGGTGCGGCTGTAGTACCCGATACGGGAGAAGGTATTTGCAAGGAGAAGTGAGAAATGATTGCCGATGCTGTCCTCGATGGGGTAGACCGGGCCATAGACCTGGACCACGGACGGATCAGCAAAATCATTCCTGATGCGCTCGATCCAGTCCGGTGGCAGGATGCAGTCGGCATCGGTCGATGCGATAATATCGCCCTTTGAGGCCACGACACCGTCGTTTCGTGCCCCGCCGACTTTTTTGCTTTTCTGGATAAAGACCTTGTCGGCATACTTCCGGGCAATCTCGCAGGTCTTGTCCGTCGATCCCCCGTCAACCACGAGAACCTCGTACTCGCTTTTGCTGACGGTCTGGTGCGAGAGCGAGACCAGACACTGGGCGATATTCTCCTCTTCGTTGAATGACGGGATGATGACCGAGATCATGCGGTATGAAAAACTCCTGTACTTTTTTTAGGCTGGCGGATTATAAGCGTGCTGCCGGGAAAAGGAACTATCGCTCATGCCGGGTACGACTGCATAAAATCCAGCACGCTCCTGATGCACCCGTCCATGTTGAGGTACTCGAACTGGGCAAACCGGCCCACAAGCGGGATGCCGAGTGTCCGGCAGTAGTCCCGGATGACACCCATATTCTTCTGGTATTCCCGGTCGTACACCACGTAGGCGAACGGCTGGCGTACCACCGAGGCGAACACCACCTGGTCCGGTGTTGCAAGATCCATACCGGAGAGCATACCGGTGACCTCGGCGATCAGTTCCTCATCGCTCATCTGCGCCACGGGGTCACCGGGCTGGTGCGTGATCTCGGCGAGGATGGCACTTGAGCCCTCCGGCGCCACGTGACGGCTGTACCTGGAGGGAAACGAGACCCGGTTGGTCTTCCCGAGCGCCGGGTCGGGGATGTAGAGCCAGGAGTAGTCCGGGACGCTCCCGTGGATGCCAAGGTTAACGCAGACAAGCGAATTGTATGTGAGGTTGTCGCAGGCCTTCCTGACTTCCTCCGGCACACCGGGAAGCGCTGCAACCAGGTGCTGGATGGGAATGGTGGAGATGATACGGTCCGCTTCGATCGTTTCCGTGCCGTTGCTGATAAGCCACCGCGCACCGTGTTTCCTGATCGAACGGATCCGAAAAGCCGTCTTTATGTACCGCTCGACCGGCCGTGCGATCGCTTTTACGAGCGCTTCGATCCCGCCGTCAAGCGGGTAGGAGAAGACCGACTGGTGGGTGTACCCTTCGGTGCAGATACCGATCGCTGATTTGATCACATCATCGACCGGTGGCCGCGGGATACGCCCGTCCACCCAGTGCAGGGACATTTTATCGGTCGGGTACTTCCAGATCTTCTCGTTGTACGGTACCATGTAGCATTCGGCAATACCCCTGCCGAACGTATAGTAGATCCAGTCGCGGAAGGTCTCGGGATCTGCCAGTTCGCCTTTTTCAACGGCGATAAGGGTCTTGACAAACTCACTGATGCAGAAGAACCGGTCCTCGGGAGGCAGGTCAGAAAGCCCGTTTTCGAAGGGGTACTTCACGTAACGGCCTTTGTAGAAGATCTTCGTGTTCCGGGCGTTCTGCTGCTCGTTTCCCCGGATCATCTGCCGCATGAACACGAGGACTTCGGTGTCCCGCGAAAAAATGATGTGCGAACCGCCGATATCAAATGTGAATCCCTTGTCGGTACGTGACCGGCAGAGCCCGCCGTATTCCGGCTCTGCTTCAATGACAACAAGGTCTGTGCCTTTTTCGTGCAGGAGCCGGGCCAGCGTAAGGCCGGATAATCCGCCCCCGAGAATTGCTGTTTTCACTGCCCATGTGTTGGTGGGCTGAATTTATAGAATTCACCCTGACTGTGCCTGATCTGCGAACTCCCGTACCCGTGCGCACTTCATCTTTGGTTTACCGGAATCAAAACGGTAATGTTATGCAATAACATGGCAGAGTTATTTGACATACCCCGGAGGGTAGATCAAAGTGGATTTGAGTATTCAGTTTATCCTGGCCATCCTGCCTATTCTTTTGATCTTTATCGGACTGGTTTTCTTCAGGCAGTCCGGGACATTGATGGGCATCCTCGGATGGATTTTGACAGTTATCATCGCGGTCATCTTCTTCCAGACCAGTCTTCCTGTTGCACTGGCGGCGTCATGGTGCGGCGTGCTCTCTTCTTTTGGGATCTCGCTGATGGTGCTCTTTACCATCCTGCAGGTTACCATGATGGACGTGACCGGTGCGATCAGCAGCATCACGGCGTACATCAAAACGGTCGCTGCGGAACGGTACGAACAGATCATGATCCTTAACGTTGGCTTTGGGACGTTTCTGGTATCCATCGGGGCAACACCGGTAACAATGCTTCCGCCCATCATGCTTGCGCTCGGGTTCTCACCCCTAGCTGCGGTCGCTCTGCCCTGTATGGGATATGACCCGCTGACCTCGTTCTCACTGCTTGCCGTGCCGATCACCCTGCCGGCATCGGTCTTTGGCCTAAACGTGAGTACGCTTGGGATTACGGTTGCATGGTTCCTGCCGGTGATCTCAACCTGTATCGCGCTCTCCATGCTCTGGGTCGCCGATGGTTTTTCTGGTGTAAAAAAAGGATTTTTTACGGCACTTGTCTCCGGCCTGACACTCGGGCTCTGCGCAATCCTCTTCGTGCACATCCTCCCGGCTTCGGCCATCGGCCTTGTTGGTGTCTTCTCCGGCCTTGTCACCGTTGTAGTCCTTCTCCTGATGAGGAAGATCCGGGGCAGGCCGTTAGAGATTGCTGACCCGGCAGCCGTTTCAGCAGCCGTTAAGGAACGGAAAAACAAGATGCCTCTCTGGAAGGCATCGCTTCCCTGGCTGGTCCTCGTGATCTTCTGTATCATAATCAGTATCCCCATCATCCAGGGGGACCTGCATGCGTTCCTCGGCAACCTGCAGAAGATCCCGGTCATGGCCGACCAGATCGTTGACTTAAAACTCTTAAACCAGGCGTACTTCTGGGTGCTTGTGAGCACACTTATTACCGCTCCCATCCTGATCCGGTCAAAAGGTGAGGCAAAGAAGATCACCTCGCTCTGGCTGAGGCGGGCGTGGAGCCCGACTCTTGCCGCGATGGTCTTTTTCGCCATAGCCTACGTGATGGACTGGTCGGGAAAATCAGTGATCAACGGCACGCTCACCTTTGCCACAGGTGCATCCGGGTTTAACATGAACGTTGTGATCGGCCTCGTACTCGCGCTCGTGTTCGGTCTAGCGTTCCCGTTAGTAAGTCCATCGCTGGGACTGTTCGGGTCGTTTGTCTCGGGCAGCGAGACCTCTTCCAATGTTATGTTCTATGGCATCCTCAAAAAATCGACCGATGTCCTCAATCTTGACTTTATGAAAGTCTATGCAGCCCATATGGTTGCAGGAGGCATTGCGTCAGGTATTGCAGTCGCAAAGATTGTCAATGCTGCAGCCGTAGTCGATAAGATTGGCATTGAGGGTGAAGTCGTCCGAAAGGTTGCACCTGTTGCAATCCTGCTGACGATCGTCACCGGAGTTATGCTGGTGCTGATGCTGATCTTCTAATCTTTTTACTTGTTTTTTATCATGTACATTGCTAGGAAATCAGGTACAAAAAAACGGTTCTTCATAAATCCTCTTGGATTCTTCTGACGCTTTTAGAGGTTACGGCAATTCCTGCCTTCGCCCCCGCAGCTTATGTATCCCCCAAATTGCGATAGTGCCTCATACGGTAAGCGGGACAAGTTCAACCCGAACCGGAGTAATAAAATGGGAGTCAAGGGGTTGCACCCCTTGGGTTGCCTCCCCCCTTTGGGGGAGAGAGGAGGTCACCCCCTCGCACATCAGTGAAATTTCAAGGCACCGGTTTTAGGTGAGATTTTCTCCAGAGCCAATATAGTATACCTAACATCACCATGCGCATCAATGGTGAGTTAACCCCGAGGGCACTCGTTTCTGGTGGTTCCCGTTCAGTAATTGCTAAAAAATAGATTATTTGCTGCTCGTCACGGTCTTCGTGCCGCGCAAAATCCCGATCCGCCCGGTCCGTATCAGTTCCTTGATCCCGAACTGGCGGAGCAGTTTCTCCATCGCGTTGATCTTGTCAGTATCTCCGACTACCTGGAGGATCACCGACCGTGCACCCACGTCCACGATCTGGGCGCGGAAGATGGTCGCGATCTGCATGATCTCCGCACGGGTCGTACCCTGATCAGCGGTCACCTTGAACATCACCAGCTCGCGTTCGACCCGCTCGTTATCGGTCAGGTCGGATACTTTGATCACATCGATGAGCTTGTTGAGCTGCTTCATTACCTGCTCGACCTGCGCATCGTCACCGATCACAACAATGGTGATCCGGCTCATGTCCGGTTCCTCGCAGGGGCCGACCGCCAGGCTTTCGATGTTAAACCCGCGCCGGGAGAAGAGGCCCGTGACCCGGGAGAGGACACCGGCCTTATTCTCCACAAGGATGGATAACGTGTGCGGCTTCATGATGGCGGATGCCCCCCGATCATCTCGTTGATCGCAGCCCCGGCCGGCACCATCGGGAACACGTTCTCCTCCCGCTCGATCCGGAAGTCCAGCACGAACGGCCCGTCGCAGTCCACTGCGGCTTTTAAAGCCGGCATCACATCGTCGCAGGACTCCACTTTGATGCCATCGATGCCGTACGCCTGCCCGATCTTCACAAATTCGACCGGTGGGAGCTCCGTGTACGAGTAGCGCCGGTCGTAGAAGAGCTCCTGCCACTGGCGCACCATGCCGAGGTACATGTTGTTCAAGATCGCGATCTTCACCGGGATCCTGTACTGCGCCACGGTTCCCATCTCCTGGATGTTCATCTGGATACTCCCGTCGCCGGCCACGTCAAAGACCGGGAGATCAGGCCGGGCAAAGTGTGCCCCGATGGCCGCAGGGAACCCATAACCCATAGTACCAAGGCCGCCCGACGTGATCCACGTACGGGGCTGGCGGAAACAGAAGTACTGTGCGGTCCACATCTGGTTCTGGCCCACCTCGGACACGATCACTGCCTCGCCCTTTAACAGTTCATTCATCTGCTGGAGGATGAACTGGGGATGCAGGCAACCGTTGTCCTTCCCGTACCGGAGCGGGTGGTGCTGCTTCCAGTGCTTTATTTTTTTCTGCCATGCTTCG
>JACTVF010000188.1 GCA_019695435.1 Methanoregulaceae archaeon
TCGGCAAAACCGGTGGAATCGATCTGGTCGACCGTGTCGAACAGATCAGTGTGCATGAGGTGGCCGATCAGGACAACTGTCCGCTTGTACAGCAGGCGCTCCTTGCCGATCCGCTGGATATGGACACCCTGCTCCTTTAAGAGCGCCACCAGCTTGTCGAGACGGCCTTCGGGAAGTGCGAGCACGATCTGCACGTTTAACATGTGATGGCTGGAATCCGGGTCACGGTGGTGGATGACCGCGATAATGTTTCCCCCCACATCAGAGATCGGTTTGAGGGCTGCAACCAGCTGTCCGGGAGAATCCTTCATCTCAAGCTTCATAGAGACCTGCACACGTACCACCTTTTCAACAAGAATAGAGCCGCTCATCAAGAAAAGCTTGTTCTTTTCTCATGCGCGGCAGGAACCGATTAAAGTTTCCGGAGCTTGTCATCCACTTTTTCAAAGAAATTGCGGTGCGCATCGATGAAGAGCGCCGGCTGCTCTGCCTTCTGCACGACAAGTGAGACCGAGCTCCCCAGCTCCACAGTTTTCTGCCCGTCGATGACCAGATTTGCAGGCTTTGAGCTGTCCAGACGGATCTCAAGCCGGCGGTTACTACTGATGAGGTGAGGGCGGGACGAGAGCAGGTACGGAGCGAGCGGGACGAGGAGGAACCCCTGTATCCGGGGATCCACAATCGGGCCCCCGGCGCTCATCGCGTAGGCCGTCGAACCGGTCGGTGTGCTGACCAGCAGGCCGTCGGAGCGGAACTGCTCTGATACCACGCCGTCAATAAGGATTGAGAACCGCAGCATCTTTGCCGGTCGGGTGGTGACGATGAGTGCCTCGTTCAATGCGTCGCCAAGGAGAGTATTGTTCCGCAGGAGGGAAAGCCGCATCCGCTCCTCGACCGCAAATCCGCGGGAGAGCGTTTTTATAAAATCCCACGCCCCCTCAGGTTCGAGGTCCGCGAGGAAACCCACTTCCCCGTGGTTGATCCCGATGATCGGTATCTGGCGCTGCATCTGCTGGACGGTGCGCAGGATTGTACCGTCCCCACCGATCACTACCGCTATATCCGCATCTGCCTGCCTATAGAAATGGCCGGGTTCGCCAAGGCAGGTGGCGGTATCCATCTCAAGAAGAACCGTGACTCCCTCATTTTCCAGCGCGTTCTTCATTCTCCGAGCGCAGACAAGGGCTTCGGGGAGATCAATACGGGAAACAAGCAGGCACTTCATGTACGGTCACCGCAGATACTCGATCACCTTATGGTGCAGTACGCTATTTGTGGCGATAATGCACTTTCCTATTGTAACTTCCTCGGGGAATTTGAGGGGATCGCCGTTTAAATCTGAGACCTTTCCCCCCGCTTCAGTACAGATGAGCATGCCCGCTGCTGCATCGGTTATCCTCAGGGTGCCACGCAGGTCTATAAAACCGTCGATCCTCCCGGCACCAACATAACAGAGCTCAAGCGCGGACGCACCGAGGAGCCGCCACCGCCGGATCATATGGCCGAGCTGCATCATGCGGGTGGGATCAAATTTCCGGCCGTACACACTCATGGCACAGGTATCCAGCCGTGACGTGGACGAGACGTGGATCGGTTTCCCGTTGCAGCGCGCAAATTTATTCAGGACAGCCGTAAACGTTTCACCCGTAGCCAGGTCCTGCACAAACGCCTGCTGCACAACCCCGTCTGACGCCCATGCAAGAGAGAGGGCATAAAACGGTATGCCGGCAACAGCGTTGTATGTACCATCAATCGGATCGAGAAATATCGTTCCTTTCCCGCCATCCACAGGTACTCTTCCGGCTTCTTCGCTGATCAGAAGAGAGCACAGATCGTGCTCCCGGAGATACCCGATTACGCAGTCCTCTGCGACCTGATCGATCTTCTCGGTCGGCGTGTGGTCGGCGCCCATGCGGATGACCTGCCCTCCTGACGGTGAACCGACCAGCGGCCGGATACTCTCCCGTACGAGAACCGCCATCTCATTGCAGGAAGAAAGGAAGTCCATGGTTACGAAAACCTCTAAATGCGGTCAGCGTTGTATTTATGTACGGCAATAAAGATAAATTACTTCTGCGTTTAAGATATGGATACGTTTTAGGTTGTGAAGCACAATGAAGGAACAGACCGAAATCGGAAAGATAAAAGAAGGACGCTATATTGTTGTGGAGGATGAGCCGTGCAAAGTGGTCGGCCTTGCCACCTCAAAGCCCGGGAAACACGGGGCTGCAAAGGCACGGATTGATGCGGTCGGTATTTTTGATGGTGTCAAGCGATCGATCGTTCAGCCTGTGTCCGCAAAGGCATACATTCCCGTGGTCGAACGCAAGAGCGGGCAGGTTATCTCTATTGCGGGCGATATGGCGCAGCTCATGGATATGAAGGATTATTCCAACTTCGAGATTGCCATCCCTGCGGATAAAAAGGGGCAGCTGGAAATCGGGAAAGAGATTATGTACATTGAGTCCATGGGAAAGAGAAAACTCGACTGATAGCACCTGACTGTTATAAAAATACTTGGTGATTATCAACAATCAGCCCCCAATATGGTGAAAAATGTATATTTTTAGTCTGTAGAAAAGCGTTTTCGGGTGTCCTTGTTGCCCCCTTATTTGCCCCACCAGTCCCCCGAGGGGGGCGGGGCGCTATTGGTGATGGCACCAGAACAGGTAATACAGCACTATCGCAAGGGGGGGATGCCCGAGCGGCGGGGGCGGAGCCCCCGAGAGCGGATTCATCATGTTTTTGAATCTTTTAACTTCAATTGATTGAGTATTGGATTTTCCCATTATCTTTTTGGGGGCTGATGTTTTACAATTACCAAATACTTTTTGCCGGGTTTCCTGATTTTGCAGGGCTGTTTTTAGGGATTTATCGTATTCGTGCGGTACGACATCTGTACATTTTGAAATGTTTGCCCAATCGTGCCTGATGCATTAATCGGAATGCGATTTTAGAATTTTTTCATCAGTCAATCCGACTTGTATACGGAGATCAGTACTGCCCGATGTAGCGTGAAGGGATAAGGATCTGGATCGTGTAGGAATTGAGGTACTGGGAATTGATGATAAAATAATACCCTCTCTGGCCTTCGAAGAATTTTTCCAACCACGGGCGGGGATCCGTTGATGATGGTGTCAGTGTGGGTTCGATCGTTCCATACTTCGGGGGAATTTTATTCCCATAGACATTCACCGTCGTCGAGGTAGCTGCCGGTGTGGGCTCTTTAATGCCCGCCCAGAGGTTGGGATCAATCCCCCCGGGAGGTGAAATAGTTCGTACAATCCGGTTGGGATCGGACGCATCCATGACCTGGATCGAAAACTGCGGACTTACGCTGCCATAGGAGCCCTGTATCCCGCTGTAAGAAATACCCTGCCCAAGTGTGGGGGTTATCGCTGTAGACTGTATCGTGGGTCCTGACATGGGGCCCATCATCGGGTCAATGGTGTAGGATAATTCCCAGTAGGGAAACGGGATATTGATGATCTGGGTGGTTCCGCTGTATTTTCCCGATATGACTGCATAGACTGTACGGTTGGTATCCGGTTGGGTCGCATTGATCCGTGTACCCTGGGGGAGAGTCTGGTTAGTGGAGATCTGATAAGTGCCGGAATTAACAAAGCCGATGGTCTGGGCCGTCTGGTTCCATGTCGGCACCGGTGTCGGCGGCGTTGTGGTTCGATGGGGGATAATTGTTGGTGGGAGGGTGGTAATATTTGCGTATATTACGAGAGGAGTGACCGTCATGGAAGGTGCGGGAGTCGCAAAGGAAAGGCCGGTATTGACGGGCTGGCCGGTCGCTATCGGTTTGATGACAAACGCAATAACGAGAATAAAGCAGAACGCCGCAATAATAAAGGTGATATCTTTTTTGTCCATGACTGCAGTACTGCTTATTGGAATGTTCATAAATAAAAAAGGGTAATGTCAGGAACTCCTCGCCCGGATAGAGGAGGAGGATTCGGCCCGGTAAGAATTATTGCAAATCCTGCATTTTTCTCCATATACTCATCAAATTTTAAAAAAAACAGTCAAAAATTTGCTTATGCAGATACTTGGCTTTAACGAAAGTATTTATACAATAAATACCTTTTAACACAGTAGAGACGCTAGGAGCGACTAGTGTCTACTAAATTCACAAAGGTGAATTCATGAGTTCGTGTAAAAATAACGATGAAGGGTTCACCGGCCTCGAGGCAGCGATTGTGCTCATCGCATTCGTTGTCGTTGCGGCGGTGTTCTCGTACGTAGTGCTTGGCGCCGGGTTCTTCACGACGCAGAAGGCACAGCAGACCGTCCACACGGGTGTACAACAGGCTACTTCGGCAGTGGAACCATCTGGGCCCGTTAGCATCCATGCTGCATCTTCAGATTCGGTGGATAATATTTCATTCTATCTGCAGCTTGCCGCAGGTGGTGCCGGAGTGGATATGAGTAAAGTGACGTATACGGTATCTACTTCTAAAAAGGTAGCGACCTTCACAAATTCTACGGTCCTTTACTCGTGGGTTCAACAAAACACCCCGATAGATCAAGGTCAGACAGCCCATACCGGATTGCTGAACTCCCGTGAGATGGTACTCGTTTACATCGATCCCGGGTTCGACGACACCCAAATGACGAACAACGATGCCTTTATCGTTGATGTAAATCCCCCGGTCGGGGCAGCGCTCCCGATTGCGAGAACAGTTCCTGCAGGATTGACGACAGGTACATGGTATGAGGTATACTAAAGGGATGGTGAAAAAAATGAGAAATCTTTATTCAGAGCATGCATTCACCGGCCTTGAAGCTGCGATCGTACTTATCGCTTTCGTAGTTGTGGCTGCGGTATTCTCGTATGTGGTGCTCGGCGCCGGGTTCTTCACATCCCAGACTGCACAGTCAACCGTTCATACGGGAGTCAGCCAGGCAAGTTCAAGCATGGAAGTTGTTGGGAACGTCTATGGAGTTAAAGATGGGACTGGCGGCAACTACCTTGACTATGTTAACGTGACCGTCGCACTCACAGCAGGTGGCACCCCCATCGACCTGTCTACGATGGTGGTATCCTACACTGACAATAACCAAGGCCACGAGCCTAATCTGACCTATGTGGGTGTCGGGACAGATGGAGGATCATGCCCCTGGAATACCAATGCTGCCCAGTGGTGCATAGCACAGAAATACAACAACATAACAACGGGTGCCATGCTCGACAACAATGCTCAAATGGTTATTCTCGTGGGACTGCCTACCTCAGCAACACCCAATACACAG